>JAYUYE010000793.1:0-8280 GCA_043752985.1 Myxococcales bacterium | reverse complement strand
TCTCCGCCTTCGCGCTGACGTCCACCATGTGGGCAGCGCCGGCATCGTCGAAGTGGGTCAGCTTCTTGCGCGTCACTACTCGACGGTAACCGACTTCGCCAGGTTGCGCGGCTGGTCGATGTCCGTGCCTTTGAAGTCGGCGACGTAATACGACAGCATCTGCAGCGGCAGCACGGTCAGGATCGGCTGGAGCTCGAGCGCGGTGTCCGGAATGACGATGACCTCGTCGGAGTGACCGCCGATCTCGTTGTCGCCGCGCGACGCGATCGCGATCACCTTGCCCTGACGCGCGCGGACCTCGGCGAGGTTCGATACCGTCTTCTCGTAGCTCGGGCCACGCGGCACGAGGACGACGACCGGGAGGTTCTCGTCGATCAGCGCGATCGGGCCGTGCTTCATCTCGCCGGCGGCATAGCCCTCGGCGTGAATGTACGAGATCTCCTTGAGCTTGAGCGCGCCCTCGAGTGCGATCGGGTACTGCGCGCCGCGGCCGAGGAACAAGAAGCCGTTCGCGTTGCCGTAGCGCCGGGCGATCGCCTGGATCTGCGCGCCACTCTCGACGATGTCGCGCATCTTGTTCGGTAACGCGACGAGCTCGCCGAGCAGCTCGCGCGCCCGCTCCTTCGAGAGCGTGCCGGTGCGGCGGCCGAGATGAATCGCGAACAGCGCGATCGCGATCAGCTGCGTGGTGAACGCCTTCGTCGACGCGACACCGATCTCGGGACCGGCGTGCGTATAGAACGCATAGTCGGCGAGCCGCGGGATCGAGGCCTCGATGACGTTCGAGATCGCAAACACCTGAACGCCCTTCCGCTTTGCCTCGCGGATCGCCTCCATCGTGTCGAGCGTCTCCCCCGACTGGCTGACCGCGACGACGAGGTCACCCGGCCCGAGGATCGGATCGCGATAGCGGAATTCCGATGCAAGGTCGACCTCGGTCGGGATCCGGGCCATCGACTCGACGAGGAACTCGCCGACCAACGACGCGTGATACGAGGTGCCGCAGGCAATGAAGATGATGCGCTTGATCTTCGTGACATCGAGCTCGATGCCATCGAGCGAGACATCATCCGCCTCGAGGTTGATCCGACCGACGAGCGTGTCCGCGACCGCGCGCGGCTGCTCGTGGATCTCCTTGAGCATGAAGTGCTTGAAGCCGCCCTTCTCTGCCTGGACGGCCGACCACGTGATCATCTTGGGCTCGCGCGTACGCGGGTTGCCCTCGAAGTCGGTGATCTGCACGCCCTCGCGCGTGACGGTCACCATCTCGCCCTCCTCCATGAAGATCACCTTGCGGGTCTCCGAGAGGATCGCGGTGACATCGGACGCGACGTAGTTCTCGCCGTCGCCGAGCCCGACGACGAGCGGCGAGGAGTTCTTCGCGGCGACGAGGACGCCGGGTTCCTTGTCGCTCATCACGACGAACGCGAAGCTGCCGCGGACCTTCGCGATCGAATTGCGAACCGCCGTGGTCAGGTCGGGTGCACCGGCGAGCAGCGCGCGTTCGACGAGGTGGGCGAAGATCTCGGTATCGGTCTCGGACGAGAACTTGGCGCCGGCAGAGACAAGCTCTGCACGTAGCGCGAGATGGTTCTCGATGATGCCGTTGTGAATGACGCTGATCGGACCGGCCTTGTGCGGATGGCTGTTCTCGTCGCTCGGCCTGCCGTGGGTTGCCCACCGGGTGTGGCCGATGCCGACTGTTCCCACAGCGGGCTCGCGTGTCAGCTTCTCTTCGAGGTTGGCGAGCTTTCCACGGCACCGGATCACCCTCGCCGGGCCCCCCGATGCGGGATCGATCACGGAGACGCCCGCGGAGTCGTAGCCGCGGTACTCGAGCTTACGCAGCCCCCCGATCAGGATGGGAGTTGCTTGACGGGGACCGATGTAGCCAATGATGCCGCACATGTGACCGCGCTACTTCTGCGGGTTCTGTGCCGGCTTCGCGGGCGTCGCCGGAGCGGCCTTCTTGGGCGCCGGCTTCGCCGGAGCAGGCTTCGTCGGGATCACCGGGGCTGCCGCCGGAGCTGCTGCCGGGATAGGTGCCGGGGCCGGGGCCGGGGTGGGTGCCGGGGCTGGGGTCGGTGCCTCCTCGGGCTCGTCCTCGTCGGCTGGCTCGATGCCCGCGATCTCATCGGCATCGAGCGGCTGAAAGGGAATGGCCGGGGTGTCCGCCATGATCTTGCCGCCGCCGCCGCCACCACACGCTGCCGAGAGCGCGATCACCATCGAGAAAACCAGATTCCGCATGTGGAACGAAAGCTAACACACGGGTGCGCCCTGCTGCCTCACTGCGCGCCATCGCGCGTGAAAACCCTCGGTTTCTCGACGGGCCGGGGTAGGAGTGTGCCGTCAGATGCGGACGCGCAGGACCTCGTACGCCTCGGCGTACTCGTAGCCACTGATCCGGCCGTTTGCGCGAGCGAGATCGCGGCTCGACTCGAGCCCGAGCTTGGACAGCTGGGACTGGTGCGCCGAGATCGCAGCGATCTTGGTGTCCATGGTCTTGGTGATGTCGGCGAAGCACTGCCCCATCGAGCGCGACTGCGCGTTCATCTCGGGTGACGACAGGAAGGCGAGCAGATCACACGGCGTGCGGCGTAGCGCGGAGACGGTCGCCCGATTGACGAGGCTGTGATCCCAGTGGAGGTCGTGGGCGGAGTGCGTGATCACGAGATCTGGGCGCACGTCACCAACGATGTTGTCGAACCGACGGACGAGCTCGTGCATCGGGATATCCTCGACGCGGCACGGCTTCTCCTCGTACAGGATGAACAGCTCGGCATCGAGAACATCGGCGCCAGCCTGCGCCTCGCGCTTGCGCTGATCGGAGTTGCTCGGGATCGAGACCACGGCGAGCGTGACGTCCGCGCCTTCCGCGGCGAGTCGCGCGAGCAAGCCGCCTGCACCGACCTCGAGATCATCCGGGTGGGCGCCGAACGCGAGGACCCGGCCACCATTCTGTTCGAGCAGGCGATTCATGCGGTTGGTCCTTCGATCACGGCTTCGGCGCCCGACCACAAGATCGCGGTCGCATCGGGGCCACAGTTGAACAGGAGGTCGAGGAATCCGAGATGCGACGCGAACCCGAGGCCGGGGTAGCGTTGCGGATACTGCGGGTGATGGAACCGCTGCCAGATCACCGAGATGCCGGCCCGCGCGAGGGCATCGGTATCGAGGTAGCCGGTCGAACCGCCGCGGCCGGTCAGGTACGTCTTCGCGCCGACCGCCTGGCACATCGAGATGATCCGCTCGGTCTTGGCACCGCGCAGGCCGAGCGACGACGCGCGAACGATCGGTCCCGTGATCCGGAGCCAGTTGCGCGCGAGGTCGAGCATGTGAAGGTCGAGCTCGATCAGGTAGTCCCAGCGGCGAACGTAGACGTCCTCGAGAGCCGGTGCGAACCGTTCAAAGTGTGGCGAACGTCCGTAGTGAATTTGCAGACTGCGCCAGTGACGGTGCTGCCAGTGATGACGACCGCCGCGCCCGGTGTTGTCGATCTTGCGATCGACGATCAGCGCGGTCTGCTCGGCATGCAGCAGCGGCACCGTCAGCCAGTGCGGACCGGCGGCGAGCTTGACGCGCTGGCGGTTCTGAAAGTTCTGCGCCTCGAACTGCAGGTCGTCCATCACGACGAACACGTCGGACTTTGCGAGCTTGTCGAGGTAGCCGAGCCACGGCAGGTAATGTGGCTGGTGCGCCGCGACGATCATGACGGAGCTCTTGGAGCAGCGGTCGGCAGCTGTGCGACGGCGCCGTGACCGCGGGTCTCCCAGCTCGAGCTATCGAGCGTGAACAAGCCGAGCGGCGTGAGCAGGACGTACGCGACCGGCATCAGCACCGTCATCGGCAAGAACGCGATCGGGTGAACGCGCAACCACGGAGGCAGAGCGCGGACGCTCGGCGCGAAGTGATAGACGAACGAGAGCAGTCCGATCACCGCCATGTGGAACATCGCGAGGTTCAAGAACTCGTGACGCTCGATGTGCGTGATGATGATGAAGGGGTAAACCAGCAGCAGCATCAGCATCGACAGGTACTGGAGGCAGACCATCGGGTGCATCTTCCAGGCGCTCGGCGAGAAGATGATGAAGTCGACGATGTTCGAGCGCTTCCAGCGCAGCTGCTGGTTGAAGTAACCGCGCAGGTTGGTCGCGGCCTTGGTGAAGCACATCGCCTTCATCGTCATGACGGTGCGGTAGCCGTGCTTGACGATCTGATGGGTGAGGAAGCGGTCCTCTCCGTACTTGATGGGGATGCCGAGGATGTTGCGGTTCTCGAGCAGCGGCTCGAGCTGGATCAGGACGTGTCGGCGATACGCGGTGAGGCAGCCGGAGAGACAGAGAACCTGGCGTAGACCGCGCTCGAGGTTCTTCAGGTGCTCCTGACCGAAGTAGTACTTGATGGTCTGCAGGCGCGTCAGCCAGTTCTCGTTCGGGTTCGAGACGTGGACGCGACCGCCGACCGCGGCGATCTCGGGGCTGACGAACCGAGCGACGAGCTCGCGCAGCGCGGTCGGGTAGACGATCACATCGGAGTCGACCGACACCACGATCTCCGCGTCGGACTCGCGGACCGCGTGGTTGATGCCTTTGCGCTTGCCCATGTTGAACGGGTTGCGCAGCACACGGACGTTGGGGTGCTCGCTGGCGCCCTTGCACGCCCACTCGTAGCTGTCATCGGTGGAGCAATCGTCCACGATCGTGACCGTCAGCTTCTCGGTCGGGTAGTCGAGCTGCACGAGGCTCTTGATCGTGTCGTAGATCGATCGCCCTTCATTGAAGAGCGGAACCACGACCATGATCGTGGGCTCGTAGCCGTCGATCGTCTCGTCGATGCGCTTGCGACGGATGATCGTCAGGTAGAACCCGAACACGTAGCGGTTCAGGAACACGAGGAAGATGAAGAGGTAGATGGGAAAAGACGTCACGCGCGCGAGCGGCAACGCAGCAAGAGCAATGCCGCGGAGCTTGCACAATTCGCGCACCGGAAATCGAGCTAGTTGCGAGAGTGGCGGATCGAATAGGCCGGGGAAATCACCAGCGTAGTGGAACGTTGCGTCACCACTGATCGGCACCCTTCGCTCCCCGATTGCTCGCACATACGCGGGTGATCTCGATGGCGAGGCTGTTGCACTTCGAGGTCCGGCTGTTCATGCATCCCAACAAACCTCGAGGCACTGATCCGGGTCGTGCGATTCCTCGCGTTGCTTCGCGACGTGAAGAGGAGGTCGGTGACAACACGTCTGTCGATGTCAGGGCTGCGCCACCGAAGTTCTCGACGCCGCTCCGTCGCGGTGCCGACCTCGGGTCGCCGTCGCGGATGCCGAAGGCGTCGTCCCCGCCGCCCAACGTGATTCCGTTCACGAAGCCGCGCGCGATCGCCGAGCACGCAGCCCAGCACCCGAACAGCGTCGCGATGAGCCAGGCGCCGCTCCGGCTGCGACCGGACCCGCTTCGGGTGGTGGCCACGCCGTTCGCGCTCGCGCCGACGGTCGCCGCTCCGCAGTACGCGGCACCGGCGCCGGTCGCCCCGCAGACGATGGCCGCCGCGCCTCAGTATGCGCAGCCGCAGTACGCGCAGCCGCAGCCGACGTGGTCGCCGGGTCCCGCACCGGTCTCCTCGCAGGGACACGCATACGCGTACGCCCTCCAGCCGCAACCTGCGCCCCAGCCGCAGCGGCGTCCTGTCACGGCCTGGCCGCAGGCCGCGCCGGTGACCCAGGTTGTCAGCCCGCTCCCGTCTCCTGTCATCACGGACGACTTCGCGGCAGAGGCGCGAACGACCTGTCCGCCAGTGCCGCTGGCCGACACCACGTGGGGCGTGTTCGACAAGCTCGGCCTCGGCAAGCCGGCCGACTGGAACCTCCAGCCCCGGAGCTGGCTCGCGAGGCTCGCGAGCGCGGCGAAGCTCGACCACCAGAAGGCGTCGAAGTGGCTGGTCTCCGCGTATCGCCTGCTCGGCTTCTCGATCCTGACGATCATCGTGGTGGTCCTGGTCGGCTACATCACGACGACCGCGTTCTTCTACGTGAGCGACAGCTGGGTCGTCCCGCTCGCCGTCACGCCGAACGACGAGAAGGTGCTGACGCTGCAGGCGCAACTCTCGACCCAGCAGGATCAGCGCGATCGGATTGCCGACGAGCTCAATCAGGCCGAGCGCGCGATCATCGCGCAACAGGCGTTCCAGACCGAGTTCGTCAAGGCGATCCGCGGTGACCTCGCCGGTCGCAAGGCTGCGCTCGGTCGAATGAAGTCGCTCGCGAACACGGCCGCAGGTACGCGCTCCGCGATCCAGAGCCAGAACTCCGCCTACGCAGGCGCCGCGCGCAAGCGGATGAAAGAGGAGTACGCGGCCGGGATGATCGATCGCAACGCGATGCTGTCGGGCAAGTTCCAGCTCGCTCAGATCTCCGGATCGAACCTGTCCCTCGCAGAGAAGCAGGCCGAGTACGAGACCCGTGCCGCCGAGCTCGAGGCAACGGCTCGCTCGCTCGATTCGATCCTCGCGAACGCCGCGGACACCGGCGACCTCGGTCTCAGCTACGAGGTGCTGCAGATCAAGCAGCAGTACGAGACCTCGCGACTCGAGCTCGCGAAGGCGATCGAGATGCGTGACTCGCTCAAGTCGAGCCTCGCGCGTCAGGACAAGATCATCACCGCGCTTACCGGGTCGGCCTACCTCCGCGCGGTGTCCGACAAGGCGACCGTTGCGTTCGTCCCGTACGGCAACCTCGGCGACGTCAAGAAGGGAGAGCCGCTCTACGCCTGCAAGCTGTCGCTGGTGGTCTGCTACCACGTCGGCGAAGTGCTCGAGGTGATTCCGGGAGAGGTGCAGTTCAAGCACCCGCATCGCGACAAGAACCTCCGCGGTCAGCTCGTCGAGCTCAAGCTCGATGAGGACGATCAGGAGGCGGGGATGGAGGAGCACCTGTTCGTCGGCGGCAAGCCGTTCTGGCTGTGATGCGCGCGCCCGTTGTCATGGCGCTGCTGCTCGCCGGCGGTGTCGCGCACGCCGAGCCCACCGGTGATGGCTACTGCGACCACGTCGAAGGCGTCGCAGCCGCGACCAGCGCCGTTCTGTTCGCACCGACCCTGTACGGCCAGTTCGGTCTCGTCGAGCAATCGGCCGGTGCCGTCGCACCGGATACCAACTCGGGCGGACTGCGCCTGATCGCCGGTGCTCGGATCAGCCTCGACGGAATCTACAAGGGGCTCGCGACCCGCGATCGCGCGCGCGCGGATTGCCGCCGTCACAATGCGCTCGAGCAGGTGCGTGGCGAGACCGCGTATCAGGCGCTCGACGCTCGCGTCCAGGTTCTCGACAAGGCGCTCGCCGAGGCCGAGAAGATCCTCAAGCAGACCGCGCAAGATCTCGATGCTCGGAGAACCACCGCGCAGGAAGCGACTGCGACCCGGTTGCGCGTCGAGGAGCTACGTCAGCTCGCGACCCAAGCCCGCCGCGAGATGAGCCTCTTACCGCAACCTTCGGGGCCACTCGGCGGTGCACTCGGAGCGTTTCAGCGCGCCGATGATGACGTCGAGCGGATCGAAGGCAAGCTGCGCCGCGCCGAGGCGTTCGACCTCAGCTTCCGCGTCGGCTTTGATCAGTTCCTCGATCGTCAGGACGGAAACCCATCGCCGTACTTCGCGGTCGTTGTGGTCGGCGTCAACCTCGGCACGCTGTTCCAGGGCGCAGCGAACGACCGCGCGGCGGCCGGCCGCACGCGCCTGGTGCGCAGCGGGCGCGATCCGGTCGCGTCCGATGCGAGCGCGGAGCGCGTGCAAGCGTTGATCGAGACGCAGACCCAGCGCGTCGAGGAGGTAGCCGCACTCGAGGGCGATCTTGCAAAGCAGATCCAGACCCTCGATCGCCTCGGCGGCGAGGACAGCAAGCGCTACCGCCAGACCGTGTGGTTCGAGTGGATCAAGATCAAGGCAGAACAGGCCTACCTCGTCGCGCACATCAAGGCGTTGCGCGAAGTGATGGGCGGCGGCTCATGAAGCAGCTCATCGTCCTGATCATGGTGAGCGCATGCGCCTCTGACCTCGAGGCCTCACCCGAGCGCGGGTCCGCGCAGAAGCTCGTGCCCGCGGCCGAGCTCTGCGTATCGCGCGGCAAAGCCGCGATCGGTGCCGCGGTCGAAGATCCGACGACTCGCGCGATCGCGCGCGGCTCGCTCGGTGATGCGGCGGCACTCGAGTTCGTTCATCGCGGAGACACGGGCGCCGTTCGCGAGCTCGCATCCGGGCAGGCGCGCCGCCAACTCGGCCTCAAGCT
>JAYUYE010000792.1:0-3363 GCA_043752985.1 Myxococcales bacterium | reverse complement strand
GATCGTCGTGCCGGTGCCAAGGGGCTGGCGGAAGATCGGGGCCGTCGCCGACCCGATGGCGCTCTTGACGTCGATGTTGATGGTGACCGTCGTGTCGTTGTCGCCATCGGAGACCACGAAGTCGAACGCGTGCTCGCCGACGTCCGAGGCGAGCGGGGTCCAGCGGAACACGCCGGAGCCACTCGGGGACACGGTGATGGCTGCGTGGTCAGCGACCTCCTCGAGGTCGGCAGCGCGGAACCGGTAGTTCAGCTGGTCGCCGTCCGGGTCGGTCCCCAGGAGGTCGATCTTGAGCTCGGTGCCGACCTGGGCGACCTGATCGGTCAGGCCCGACAGCTCGGGAGGGGCCCCGCTGCCACAGGCTACTGTTGTAGCCAGGCAAGTCAGGGTGGTCATGGTCCAAAGACCTTGGCGGGTGGTGAGTGCTTGATTCCGCATGACGTTCCTCCGAGGCAAGTCCGATGGCTGTCGGATGCGGACAGTAGTGAGCAAGGAGCGGGCCGCGGCGCACTGCGTCGGGATGCTGCCCCGGCGTCTCGAAGATCCGGCGGAAACCAGCTACCTGGCGACCACGGCGTGATCTTCACCGAGCGCGAATGTGATCAATCCCTGGGCGACAGGATCTGCCAGGAAGCTCGGGAGTTCACCCTCCGCCTGGGCAGCGAGGATGCGAAGCCCCGCCATCAGTGATCCCGACGACACCAGGCCCGCCCGGAGGCCGGCGACCTTGAGATCCCGGGCCAGCTCTTGGTGGTCGAAGCGCTGGGGGTCGATCGCGAGAGCGAACGGCCGGAGCTCGTTCGAGAGGCCCGTCGGAATCAGCCGCCGCAGCTTCTGGTTCTGGGTCGCGACCGCGTCCGCATCGATTCCGCCGTGGATCGGGAAGTCGGGCTGGAACAGCCGCAGGAGCGCGATCACCAGGACCCCGAGCTCGTCGGGCGGGAGCCGGGCCGGGATCGCCATGGAGGCCTGCGCCAGCTTGAGCGCGGCACCCGCGGCGAACCGGATCGAGTCTCCGCCACCGGCGGCGATCGAGGAGCCGATCACCAGCGAAACCGGGCTGGTCGGTTCGGCCACCATCGCCCACGGCTGACGATTCGAAACGTAGACGTCGATCTCGCCGAACCCGAGCGAGGTGGCGACACTCTGGGCCACCGCGGCGGTCGGGTTGTCCCGGGCGCGGAGCCGGTCGCCACGCGTCGCTCCATACGGGCGGAGGTCGACGCCGACATGCTTGGCAATGCGATCGCCGAGGATCTGGAACACCTGGCGCAGCTCGACCTGGACGCTGCGCCCAAACAAAACTTCGTCCGCCTCCGGCTTCAGCAGCGGTGCGAGATCCGGGGTCGCGGGAATCCGCAGGAGCTTCTGCTCGGGGTCTCCGCTCTCCTTGAGCAGATCCGCGAGCTCGGCAGCGGCGCGTGCGATCGGGAGAGAGCCCTCGACGCCGGCGCTTGCGCGAGCCGACATCGCACGCGCGATCACGCGATACGCGATGCCGTCCTGCGGATCCTTCTGGACGCGCGCGCGCATCGAGCCGGCGACGCGGTTGAGATGGACGCGGACCGACGTCATGTCGCCGGCGTCCTTGTAGAACTGCACCAGCGTGGACAGCGCTTGGTCATTGGTGGGCGCACCGTCGAGCGCGAGGTTGAGCGCGCGCTCGGCTCGCTTGCGATCGCCAAAGCCGTCCTTGAAGATCTTGGCGACACGCTGCAGATGCATCGCGCGGCGGTCCGGGTCGGTCTCGTTCTTGACCAGGCGCTCGCACGCACCGAGTGCGAGCTTCCATTCACCGGCCTGGGTCGCCAGATCTGCGAGCCGAACGAGCGTGTTCTCGTCGTCGGGCTGATACGTCAACGCGCGCTGAAACGCCTTGAGCGCCATCGGCATGTCGACGAGACGATCGGCGTAGATCAGGCCGAGCCGGAAGCACAGGGTCTTGAGAACGTCGGGCTGCCGCTCGAGCCGGGCGCGCGCCATCAGGGCATCCGCGGCCTCCTGCCAGGCGCCCTGCTCCCACGCGATGTCGGCGATTGCCGCGTGCGCGCGCAGATCGTTCGGATCAAAATCGAGGATGAACCGGTAGTGCTCCTTCGCGGTGTCGCGATCGGAGAGGAAGTTGCGGTGGAGCTCTGCGAGCGCGCGATGCATCTCGATGCGAACCGGCCCCTGCTCCTCGACCTCGAGCCGCTGGGCGAGCAGCGCCGCGAGATCGTCGTGGTTCGCATCTTCCTCGAGGAGGATCCGCAGGCGCAGGAACGAGTCCTTGTGCTTGGGGTCGGCCTCGAGTGCCTTGCGGAACGCGGTCATCGCCTGCTCACCGACGAGCGCCTTGTCCATCAAGGCGACGCCAGCGAAGTGGTAGAGAGCCGCGCGCTGCTTCTCGTCATCGGCATTCGCGGCCTGGCGCGACGCAGCCTCGGCGACGTCGACCCACAGCTGGCCCTTGAGTGCCGCCTGGCGCCAGCCCTCGAGCGCGGGGACGTGGCCGGGGAGCGCTGCCTCGGCCCTGCCGAACCGGAGGACGGCCTCGTCGATCTGCCCGATCTCGGCGAGCGTCTCGCCGGCGCGGGTCCAGAATGCAGCCTGGGTCTTCGGATCGCCCGTGAAGTACTCCGCGATCTTCTCTTCGAGCTGCGCGAGCTCGGCGGAGAAGCCAGCGCGGCGCACGATCGATTCGAGGTGGAGGAGCGCGAGCCGCAGCGTCGGAATGATCTCCGGCGGGCTATCGAGCGCGCTGCGATAGAGATCCGCGATCTCCATCTCGGGTCGGAGGTCACGCACCGCGAGCCCCGCGAGGTCGAGGAGCAGTGCAGCGCGATCGAGCTTGTATTCGGCGGCCACGGCGTCCACCTGTGCCTTGCGCAGGCGGAGCAGCTCGGGAAGCTGGTCGCCGACCGCGTAGCGGCGTGCGAGCCGGTGCAACAGATCGATCCGCGTGGGGTCGGCCTGCGACGCGCTCTCGAGCGAGATCTGCGCGGACTCCTGATCGCTGCGCAGCTCGCTGTCGATATGCGCGAGCAGCTCGTAGGCGGACGCCTTCGCGACGGTGTCGCCGGACTCCTCGGCGGCACGCAGCTGTGCGAGCGCGAGTCCCGTGATCGGCGCAGGATCGCGGAGCTGGGTCGCGACGCGGATCAGCGGGACGGCGGCGAGCGGATCGCCGGGCTTGAGCTCGAGCGCGCGCTGATACAGCGCGAGCGCCCCGGCGCTGTCGCCGTGCGAGGCGGCAAGATCACCGTCGCGAACGAGGCGTGCGAAGCCGTCGGCCGAGGACACCCCGGGCGCGGACTCGCTGCGTCTCGCCGGCGCGGCGCTCGGCCGATCGCCCGCGCGCCGCCGTGCAGCGGCGAGCAGATC
>JAYUYE010000791.1:0-8301 GCA_043752985.1 Myxococcales bacterium | reverse complement strand
TCGTGCTCGTCGGTCAGCTCGATCTTGGTGGCGAGGTTGTCGCGATAGCCCGGCTGCAGATAGCTGCGCAGCGGATTCTCGACGACCCGGGCATCCGGCCCGCACCACTCGAGGAGCTTCGTGACGTACTCGTCGTACGGCAGGATGCCGTAGAGCTCGCGCACCTCGTAGGGGAAGCTCGCGGGGCCCCACGTGTACGTGTAGAGAAACTCCATCGCATCGGGCGCGGACATCTCCACGCGATCGGGTGCGAGCTCGCGATACGTGATCGGCCTTCCGGCGAACTGCGCGCAATACAGCTCGAGCGTGGGCCGCACATCCGTGGCGAGCATCTTGATCCGGCGCGTGCCCGCCGGTGGCATCACGCCATCGCGGATGATGATTCGACCACCGGGCCGGAGCACATCGAACGCGGCGCGGACGACCCTGGCGACCGAGGAGAGCTGGAACAGCGGATCCGTGTACGAGTAGACCTCGTGCAGGATCGAGCAGAACACGACGGTGTCCGCCTCCGGCACGAGCTTGGGGAGCTCTTCGGCGGCGCCGAGCTGCACCGTCCAGCGATTGCCGTTCGCACGCGCGCGACCCTCGAGCGCGCTGACCACCTCGCGCGATAGATCGACGCCAATCACGCGCGAGTCCGGGAATCGGGATTCGAGCAGGTCGAGCACGATGCCACCGCCTGGCCCGACCTCGACGATGGTCCCCGGCATCACGAAGTCGAGCATGCGCTGCTTGTCGGAGCGCGCCGCGTTCATCGTGGCGAGGTAGTTCGCTTCGTTCGCGACGCGATCGAACTCGTCCTTGCGCAGGCCGTAGAGGTCGCACAGCGCCTTGAGCATCGTGTGATAGGCGATCGTGGAGCGGGTCTCGTAGAGCCCGAGCAGAGTGACGAGAGCGGCGCTCTCCTCGGTGTCGTGATAGTCGACGATGATCGCGTCGGGATCCGTTGCGTGCGCGAGCTGCCCCGAGAGCGTGCCGAGCGGGCCGAGGCTCGCACCGCCGGTGAGCAGCGTCCGGATCGGCGTTGCCGCGAGTGCCGCCTCGACGAGGCGTAGCCGATAGCGCACCGCGGAGCTATCGCCGTGCAGTCGCGCGACGAGCGGCCGCAGCTGCGCGTGCCACGGCCGTGAGACGTCGACGCCGAGCGTCCGCGCCGAGCCCACCACCGCGGCGAGCACACCGAGCTGCGCCGTGGGGGACAGGCCGCTGGTCGCGGATTCGCAGTACCAGAGCTGGCAGGTCGCGAGGGCAGGGGCGAGCGCGTCGACCTCGGTCTCGCCGAGCGCGGCGACGGCTGTATCGATCGCGGCGGGCGGCTCTCCGGCGCGCTGTCGGCCGGCACGGAGTGCGCGCAGGCGACCGGCGAGCCACGCGCGATCGGGTGCAGGGGCGAGCTCGCGGAGCGCGTCATGCGGGTCGGACCACGCGGGCGCCTGGCACACGGCGCCGAGCCGCTCGCGAACGAGGGCGAGCCCCGCGAGCAGCGTATCGTCGAGCAGACCCTCGCGGACCGAGGCGGTGTCACAGGCGTCGAGGACGTGGAGAGTATCGAGAGCGAGCGCGACCGCCTCCGGGGGCCGCACGTCGAGGATCCGGGCAAGCGCGGGTGCGAGGTCGCGCAGCGTGCCGACGAGCGGCGCGAACATCATCAGCGGCCCTTCGCCGCGGACGTGCTGGCCGGCGAGCCCGTGTGCCTCGACCCACGCGATCGCGAGCTTGCCGAGCACATCGGCGATGGGCCAGCTCCGTGCGCGGTCGTTCTTCCGCAGGATCGCGGCAGCCGCTTCGTTGTGAACATCGAGGGGAATGCCCTGCGCGGCCCACGCGGAGCGATGTGCGGTGCTCGCGGTCTTCGCGATGTCGAGGTGAAAGATCGCCGCCCGCAGCGCCGGACCGAGACCCGCGCCGAGGATGCGGGCTGCGATCGCCGCGAGCTTCCCGAACGACTCCGGAGACAGCCCGCGATCCTGGAACACCGCGAGGTCGCGGATCTCGAGACCGCGCAGCTTCCTGCCAAGCAGGCGCGTCGCGATGTGATCGAGCAGTGGCCGCGACGTGCCCGCGTCGTGCTCGACCTGGGTGGCCATCGGAGCAGCGAGCGCGGTCGTCTCGGGGAACGCCGCGCTGATCGCGGCGGCAGGACCACCCTCGGTGCGCAGCGCTTCCAGCATCGCGTGCGCGAACCCGGTGTCCGCGAGCATGGCGGAGATCAGCGCCGACGGTGACAGCCAGGTCGCGACGGTGGTCGGGCCCACGTTGTCGACGAGCCGGCGCCACGCGGCGAGATCGTCGGGCGACGCGAACGCCAGCGTGCGCAAGAGATCGCTCATTCGTCGCGGAGCGTAGCAGAGCCGCGCCATGCGAACGAAGGTGCCGCGATCGTCAGGGCGTCGACATGCGGCCGTCGCACTCGCAGACGTAGCGATGCAAGTTGCCGCATTGATCGTCGTCGAGACCCTCGGTCTTCATCTGCACGCAGTCCTCGTTGCCATTGCCGTTGTCGGGCTGACCCGAAGAGAACGGCCGCTGATCGCCGGTCTCCGCGGTGACGGTGACGAACGTGCCCTCGGTGATCCGATCGGAGAGGCCGATCCAGCCGAGTCGCGACAGCATGTACATGGACTCGGCGGGCGTCGACAGGACGATCAGGTGCGTCGCGCCCGCGACGTCGGACGCGCAGTCCGCCTGCGCATTGAGCCACGTCGCACTGGTGGTCACCGGCCGGTAGTAGCCGGCGGGGCCGGCGACGAGCGCGTAGCCCTGGGCCACGCACTGACTCGCGATCGCGACGAACGGATCCGCGTCCGGCGGGCTGTCGGTCATGAGGTTCGGCCCATCGCCCGGGATGATCGTGCCGTCGGTCTGGCTGCCGTCCATGCCGCCGCCCGCACCGACCACGCAGTACCCCTGGTCGCAGACGCGAGCCGAGTCACAGTCGGCGGTCGTGGCGCAGGCATAGGCGTCCGACCGCGACGGGAAATCGCACCCTACGAGCGCCATGAGAACGAGCCAGGACCGCACGACCGATTCCATCATGCACTGGCCGTGCCCCGCGGGCACGGATGGAATTGCAGCGGGTTGAGCAGCGCGATCGGTGAGCTCGGCGGGAAACCGGGGACAGCACTCGCGGACCGGGACCTCACTCGGAGCAGGGCTTCGTGCGCGCGGGCAGCTTCTTGCCCGGGTTCATGAGGTTGCTCGGATCCCACATGAGCTTCCACTTGCGCTGCCACTCGATGATCTGCTCGGACTGCTCGAGGTGAACATAGTCGCGCTTGGTGACGCCGATCCCGTGCTCGCCCGACAGCGTGCCCCCAAGGGCAACCGTGTGCTCGAACACCCGCGCGGCGGCGGCCCACACATGGGCACGCGCGGCGGGATCCTCGGGATCTTCGTTCGAGAGGAAGTTGACGTGGAGGTTACCGTCGCCGGCGTGCCCGAACACGGCCGTCGCGATCTTCGTCTCGGCCGAGACCTGCTCGACGCGCGCGAGCATCTCGACGATCTTGCCGCGCGGGACGCAGATGTCCTCGTTGACCTTGATTCGCCACGCCTCCTTGAGCGACGGCGAGATCAAGCGGCGCGCTTCCCACACCGCGCGACGATCCGCAGGCTCGGTGGCGGCGAGGACGTCGAGCGCGCCGAGCTCGTCGCAGCGCACCCCGATCTTCTCCATCATCATCTCCATCGACTCGGGCTCGCCGTCGACCTCGATCAGGACGATGGCGCCGGCGGCGTCGGGGAAGCGATAGCGGCTCTTGCCGCGGACGTGATCGATCGAATTCTTGTCGGCGAGCTCGAGCACGCGAGGACGCAGGCCATCGCGAAGCAGCATCGTGATCGCCGAGCCTGCCGCGGCGACATCCGCGAACACACCGAGCACGGTCGCGGCGGCCGGCGGCTTGGGGAGCAGCCGGATCACGAGCTCCGTGATCACGCCGAACGTGCCCTCGGTGCCGACGAACCCAGAGACGAGATCGTAGCCGGTGACGCCCTTCGCGGTGCGCCGGCCGCAGCGCAGGACCTCGCCACCCATCAGCGCGACCTGGAGGCCGAGCATGTACTCGCGGGTGACGCCGTACTTGAAGGCGCGTGGTCCGCCGGCATTGGTCGCCGCGTTGCCGCCGATCGAGCAGTACTCGAGCGACGCCGGATCCGGCGGGTAGAACAAGCCCTGCGCTTCGACCTCGGTCTGCAGCACGCCGGTGATCACGCCAGGCTGCACCACGGCGATCAGATCGGCGGGATCGATCTCGAGGATTCTCTGCATCCTCTCGGTCGACAGCACGATGCCGCCCGCGATCGGCAACGCACCGCCACACATGCCGCTGCCCGCGCCGCGCGGCGTGACCGGGACCTTGCGCTCGAGGCAGATCCGCAGCACGGCAGCTGCCTGCTCCGTCGACTCGACGAGCACGGCGCACTCCGGCGGATAGAATAGCGGCATCCCGGGCGGCAACAGCGGACTCTCGTCGCGCCCGTAGTCACCGTGGCGCTCGTGGCCCGGACCTACGATCGCGGCGGGACCGAGCTCGCGCTCGAGGATTCCGACGATGTCGCTCACGTCCTATGTATAGCCCAACTGAGCGTAAGCTCCTCGCGTGGGCATCGAATGGGGATGCCGACGGCGACGCCGAGCCTCCGAACCAGAGCCGGGCATGCCTGTGGCCGACGCTCGTCATCGTAGTGCGACCGCCGCCTTCGCGGTGACCCAGATCTACAAGTGGCAGCAGGAAGCCCGACAGCGCGAGCAGCGGGATCGCTCCCCGTCGTACGGGTCAGACGGAGAACGAGGAACCGCAGCCGCAGGTGGACTTCACGTTCGGATTATTGAACTTGAAGCCAGCGCCCTGGAGACCTTCGACATAATCGACCTCGACGCCGACGAGGTACATCAGGCTCATCTCGTCGACGACGACCTTGACGCCGGCGATCTCGAGCTGGCGATCCACCTCGGTGCCTTCGTCGAAGTACAGGTCATACGAGAACCCGGCGCAGCCACCTCCAACGACACGGAGGCGCAGGGCCATGGCGGCCTCGATGCCTTCGGCGCCGCGGATCTCGGTGATCTTCGAGGCCGCTGTCGGGGTGATCAACACCATCGACTCCGGGCCCTGCGGAGGGGCGGAGTGGTCGTGGGCGGGGGCAACGGTAGCTAGATCGGACATTGCGACTCCTGGACGAGGACCTTACCCTCACGTGAGGGTCATGGCAATCTCCAGCGGTGCCGACCTTTGACGCGTTGCTCCGTGACCTCCGCGGGAAGACTCCCGAAATCGATCCGCAGGGTCTGGCCGCCGAGATCGGCGCGGGCAAGCAGCCAACGATCATTGATGTCCGCGAGGCGGATGAACATGCGCAGGGCGTGATCCTCGGTGCGGTTCACATCCCGCGCGGCTTTCTCGAGCTGCGGATCGAGAAGGCCGTGATGGACCGCGAGGCGCCCGTCGTCCTCTACTGCGCGGCGGGCACGCGCTCGGTCCTTGCCGTGCGCAGCTTGCTCGAGCTCGGCTACGCCGACGTTCGGTCGCTGTCCGGTGGGTTCGGCGGCTGGAAGAAGGCGGGCCTGCCATGGGAGATGCCGGTGGCGCTGCGCGGCGATCAGGAAGCGCGCTACTCGCGGCACACGATGCTCCCCGAGGTCGGCGTCGTCGGCCAGGTCAAGCTGCTCAAGAGCAAGGTGCTGTGCATCGGCGCGGGCGGTCTCGGCTCGCCGTCGAGCATGTACCTCGCGGCTGCTGGCATCGGCACGATCGGCATGATCGACGACGATATCGTCGACGCCTCGAACCTCCAGCGCCAGATCCTGCACGGCACCGACCGCGTCGGCACCAGCAAGGTCGACAGCGCCGAGCTGACGCTGCGCGGCCTCAATCCCGACGTCAAGGTCGACAAGCACCGCACGCGGATCACCGCGGATAACGCGATCGAGCTGATCACGCCGTACGACGTGATCATCGATGGCGCTGACAACTTCGCGACGCGCTACCTCGTCAACGACGTTGCGCTTCGTCTCGGCAAGCCGGTGATTCACGCGTCGATCTTTCGGTTCGAGGGCCAGCTCACCGTGTTCCCCGCGAACGGCAGCCCTTGCTACCGCTGCCTGTATCCGCAGCCACCGCCCGCCGAGGAGGCGCCGTCGTGCGCGGAGGCCGGCGTGCTCGGCGTGCTCCCCGGTGTGATGGGCGTGCTCCAGGCGACGGAGGCGATCAAGCTCCTGCTCGGGCTCGGCGAGTCGCTGGCCGGCCGGCTGCTCGTCTACGACGCGCTCCGCGTGAAGTTCCGCGAGCTCAAGCTGCGCCGGGATCCGAAGTGCCCGACCTGCGGCGATGGCGTCGATCGTACCAAGATCCCTCTCATCGACTACGAGCAGTTCTGCGCGGGACCGAAGCACTGAGTACAATCGGAGTGACTTGATCGCGGCCGGACAAACGATCGGCAACTACCGCATCCTCGCCAAGATCGGCACGGGGGGGATGGGAGCCGTGTATCTCGCCGAGCATCCGCAGATCGGCAAGCGGATCGCGCTCAAGGTCATTCACCGCGAGCTCGCCGGCAACAAGGAGGTCGTGCAGCGGTTCTTCCAGGAAGCGCGCGCGGTCAACAAGATCGGCAACGAGCACATCGTCGAGATCCACGACTTCGGGATGACGTCCGAAGGCGACCACTACTACATCATGGAGTACCTGGACGGTCAGACCCTTGCCCAGGTGATGACGCGTGAGAGGTCGCTCGATGTCATGCGCTCGCTGCACGTCGGTGCGCAGATCGCGAGTGCTCTCGCGGCGGCGCACGCTTCGGGCGTGATCCATCGCGATCTCAAGCCCGACAACATCATGTTGATGAACCGGCTCGGCGATCCGGACTTCGTCAAGGTGCTCGACTTCGGTCTCGCGAAGATGTTCGCGGCATCGGGCGTGTCGGCCGTGCAGACGGCGATCGGCGTGTTGCTCGGTACGCCGCAATACATGTCGCCCGAGGCGTGCGAGAGCAAGCGCGGCATCGATCACCGCACGGACATCTACGCGCTCGGTGTGCTGCTGTTCCAGATGATGACCGGCGTGTTGCCGTTCGACGGCGAGACGATGGGCGAGATCCTCGTCAAGCAGGTCACGGCGCTGCCGCCCGCACCACGCGGCCTCAATCCGGCGATCCCGCCGTCAGTCGAACAGATCCTGCTGCGCTGCCTCGCAAAGCCGGTCGATGCCCGGTTCCAGACCATGCTCGCGCTGCGCGATGTGCTGCTCGATCCCGAGTCGTACCTGCGGGGCTCGCCGCCGATCGCGCCCGCGCGCAGCGTCGGCCCGGGCGAGGCGGTCCTCGATGGCCGCCAGATGCTCGCCGCCGCCGACGCACGCACGCGGATGATGGAGCTCGACGCCATGCCGCAGCAGGCGCTCGGTGGCGAGCCCTCGTACGACGGGCCGCGCCGGAGCAAGCAGATTGCCGTTCCCGGCCTCGCGCAGCCGAACGAACCAAAGATGAACACGATGCGGATCGCGACGCCGCACGGCTACTCGTCGCGGTCGCCACGTCGCGTGTGGCCGATCGTGCTCGTCATCGGCCTCTTGCTCGGGCTCGGCGGCGGCGCGTTCGCGGTCGCGTGGTTCGGCCGCAGCGCCGGTAGCGGAAGTGGCAGCGCCGCCGTGGTGGCCGCGCCGCCCGACGCGATCACCGTCACGGTCGTGGCCGCCGATGCGGCCGTCGCGGCCGTCGCGGTCGTCGCGGCGGATGCCGCAGGCAGTGCGTCTCCCAGTGCCGCGGTCGATGCGGCGGTGGACCCGCAGACGAGCGATGCGGCGAGCGATGCGGCGAGCGATGCGGCGGTCGCTGCACCGGTCGACGCGGCGCCGAGCCAGCTCGTCAAGTTGACGATCGATTCGCTGCCGCGTGGCGCGACGGTGTTCGATCCCAAGGGCTACGCGCTCGGCAAGACGCCGCTCAAGCTCGACTGGCCGAGCGGCACGGCACCGGTGAGGTTCACGCTGAAGCTGCGCGGCTACCGCGACAAGGCGCAGGAGCTCACGGTCACCAGCAACACGATGACCCGACCCGAGCTCGAGAAGATTCCGCGCGCGAATTCTGGCCAGGGGAGCGTCACGCCGGGCAGGGGCAGCAACGACGACACCGGGCTCGAGCGTCCCGATTAGCAAACGCTAGAGCACGGGTGGCACCGGGCACCCGAACACGGCGTCGATATCGTCGACGACCTGCGTCTTCAGGCGATCACACTAGCCGCCGTACATCCGTCAGCTTCTTCGTCACGGCGTCGTAGTCCCAGCCCGCGTTCATGCGGAG
>JAYUYE010000790.1:0-3371 GCA_043752985.1 Myxococcales bacterium | reverse complement strand
ACCGCGTCGAAGCATAATTCGTCCGTGCATCGTCGATGACCGAGCATCGGGCGGCAGCGTGAAGAAGAACGTGGCGCCCGCAGCGAGCTCGCTCTCGGCCCAGTTCCGTCCACCGTGCGCCTCGCACGATACCCTTCGCGATGTAAAGACCAAGCCCGGTGCCCGCGCTCTGAACGCGGCGAGCCTGCCAGTAGCGGTCAAAGATATTCGCGAGCTCGCTGGCAACGATGCCCGGCCCCGTGTCGCGGACCGCGAATTGGACCGATCCATTTGTCCGGACCGCATCGAGCGTGCGCCGGCGTACCGGCGAGCCACGCGTAGATGTACTACCCACGCGGAGGTGTCTTTCTCGGCCTCCAACGAGAGCCAGAGCTCACCGCAGCTGTCGGCGGATGCCGTGATGGGTGCCCGCCGGTTCGAGCGATTCATCGCCGTCATGCTGTCGATCGCTCTCGCGTTCGACGCCCTCTATCTCGCGACCCGTGATCAAGGATCCGTTCGTGCTCGAGTTCCTCGAACTGCGCGAGCACGCGGGCCTTCACGAGCGTGTCGATCGAGGGTCTCGGCGACCGGGCCTTCCGCACCAACCAGACTCGCCACTTTTGGGTGAACCACGGTAGCGACACCTTTCGTCTCGCCACGGGGACGATTCCGCGCGTCCACGCGGGTAGTCGTCCTTTACGGCGGAACGTCAGAGACCCACCGTCGAACGTCGCGACGTGGCGGTAGGGCTCATCACGGCAGGTTCGGCACGAGCTTCGGCAGCTCGCGGTAGTCGAGCACACCGATCGCCCTACCGCCGTCGATGTCGGCGCGAACTTCGTTTTCATATTCGGGCAAGTGGATGAAGATGCGTCTGCCGTCGAGACCCACGTTCGTGTACGCAGTGATGTCGCTCTTGCGGTTGCCGATGCCGGCAACGATCGGAACAGCGAGTGACCTCAGCGTCGCGGTCTTGTACGCGATCGCGGCCTCTCCGGGTTTGGCGAAGGCACCGCGCGCGAGCCGCAACAGGCCGCGCGGAAACCCATGCCTGGTGAGCCAGGTGCGGGTCAGATTGCTGAATACGTCCCCGCGCGCCGTGGTGTAGACGATCGGATACGGCAGGGCCGCGAGCGCCTGGGGGGCGTGCGGCCGGTTCTTGATATCGTGGGAGCGCGTGACGACCTGGTTGATGATCGAGTTCTCGGACCACGACAACGTCCCGTCGATATCACTGACGACGACGCCCGTACCACGCGGTGCGACGTAGCCGACGAAGTACGAGCCGGAGGCATCACCGAGCGAGGCAACGTAGAGATCGCGCATGCCGGTCGGCAGCGGTCGTGCGACTACGATCTCGAAGCGGCCGTCGTCGTTCGTGCGCGCGACCCCGGCCGACTTCCATTTGCCGTCGACGCACGCGAACACCTCGGCGTCCTCGTCCTCGATGTCCTTGTCAGCCTTGCCGTGGGCGAGCTTTCCGGCGATGAGCTGCTGCGCATCGTCCTCGCTCGCGATCATATCGATGCCCCGATGATTCGGGGACCCGGCGCGCGCGATCAGCTTGCTCCGCTTGTGCCGAAACCCGCGTGCCTCGATCGCCGGCGGCTCGCCACATCGGGTGTCGACCACGATCGGTTGTGCCGGAACGGCCTGGTCGGCCCGAGCGGGCGAGACGGTGAGCAGGAGCACGAGGAGCGTGGCGCGAAGCACACCCTCATGGTGCCCTCGCCGTCACTGCAGTGCGAGCCAAAACTCCGCAACGGGACCGGTCCACGTTCCATTGTCCTGGCTGATGTCGCGCACGCACCACTCGCAGTTGCTAGCGGCGCGCGCACTCGAATCGATCGCTGCGGCCACCCGGTCGCTTCGGTATCGATTCCGGAGGCCGACGCGTGGTGAGACCGCCTCGGTGCTCTCGCCCGCGCACGGTGACGCCAGTTGACGAGGGCTACTCAGCGGGCTCGACGACCGTGCTCATGGCGAGGGTGACGGCGGTCTGCGCGAGCAACCTGCCGTTGACGGAGGCACCCGTGGCCAGGGTGATCGCGGTCTTGCTGAGCACGATGCCTTCGATGTGCGCCGTCGTACCAAGTGTCACGCCACCGCTGACCTGCCAGAAGATGTTCTTCGCGAGAGCTCCGCCGGTCAACGTGATGCGGCTGCCGCTCGTCATGTTCAACGTCTGGGCGATCTCGAAGATCCAGATGTCCGTCGAGCTACCGTTCAACGTGAGGTTCGTCGGGATCAACACACCGCTGCTCCACTTGTAGACACCGGCGGAGAGGGTCATCCCGTCGATGTTTCCGCCGCCAAGCTCGGTCACGTCAGGTGAGCGTCCGGCCGCGTCCGTGAACGCGGCCTCCATATCGCCAACGGCCGTTGTCAGCGTCGACGGGCTGGGCACCGCGTAGTCGGCGGCATACACCTGGCCCGTCACCTGCGAGGAGGTCGAGAACCGATTGGAAGCATCCGCGATCAACGAGAAACCGGTGATGGCGCCTGCGGCGATAGGGCTCACCGCGATGTTTCCAGTGATCGCAGATGTCGGGACTGTCGAGATGCCGCTCTGGGCGAGGATCACGAAGTCACCCGCCGTCGCGAGGTCCACGGGCGGCGCCTGCACGAGCGAGGTGGTCTCGGACGTGTCGAACGTTTCGGTACACGCAGCGCTGAACGAAAGCAGCAAGCATGTCGTGGCCAAGTTGATTTGCATCCATCTTCTTAACTCATCGCAGACTAAAATGCGCTTTTACTTATCAGTTCTCACTGTCACTTATTGTCGATGATTCGTTATCTCTATCGGACTCCAGAATGCCGCATTTACTGCGCTATCCCGCAGAAGCTGCGCGTCCTGACACCGCGAAGACGGCACGCGTTACCGATCGGTGACGCTCCGCGCGCTGCGTGCTCAGCGCCCACTTCGCAGCGGCTGGAAGGACTTCAACAGCGCGCTCGGAGTGTGCGAGGCTGCTTGGTCGTCACGATGCTCGAACGTCTGCACCAACGCGTGGAGCTGTTCGGCATCGAATGGTTTCTCGACCACGGGCACGTCGACCCGAGACAGAAACTGGCAGGCGCGCACCGTGAACGCGCCACCCGTCATCAAGACGACGCGGCCGAGCAAGGTCGAATCGACCAGGCGCAGTGATTCATAAACGTCGATTCCGGAGACCTCGGGCATCATCAGGTCGCACAGGATCATGTCGAACTTCTTGTCACGGCGCAGGATTCCGAGCGCCTCCCGGCCGCTCGAGGCGACCACGACGTCGTGAGCCTCGAGCTCTAATGCGATCGCCGCGGCGACCGGACGATCGTCGTCGACGATCAGGATCCTCCGTCGCTCGCTGCGTTCGACCAGGTCGAGGGCTGACACGTTGCCAGCGACG
>JAYUYE010000789.1:0-8310 GCA_043752985.1 Myxococcales bacterium | reverse complement strand
CCGCCTGCTTGAGGAGGCCGTCAACGAGGGTGGTCTTGCCGTGATCGACGTGAGCGATGATGGCGACGTTACGAATGCTGGGCGCAGACATCTTTAGGGGGCCGACTTCTGTGGGAGGAGCATGCGGTGACACGCCGCAAGCGCGCGCACCTCGGGGCCAATCTCGTGCGCCGTGAGCAGCGCCGCGAGAAGAAGATCCTGCGTACCCGTGACGGTCATGTCACCGACGGTCACGCTCGTGCCCGACCGCGAAGCGGTCCGGACGTTGGTGTTGGCAGCGTCGAGGACAGGAGCGCTGTCACCGGCGATGCGGGCGCGGATCACGGGGATCCCCTTGTCATCGTTGATCTGGAGCGCGCCGGAGTCCGCCACGATCTCTGCGGCGCGCACGCCGTTCTTCGTCAGCGTGGTTCCGGTCGCGGTCTCGACGCCGTCCCACCGCGTGTTGCCGACCATCGCGACGAGCGGGCTCGCGCCGACCTGAAGATCCACGCCTTCGACCATCGCGCGGCACGGCCGACCCTTGACCAGACGCGCCGTGACCTCGCCGAGTGCATCACGCACTTCGATCCCGAGAGGTGCCGCAGCGGGCAGGTCCGGGGTGGACTGCCCGTGGCACCCAGCGAGGAGGGCGACGCCGACGAAACTGCGAAACATGAGAGGCGGCGGTTCATATCAGGATGCGGGAGCGCCGGCAATGGGCCGTCCGCTGTGCTACGTGCGAGGGGCAAATGGCTGGAATGACCGCCGCCAGGGCCGTCCTCCTGGCCGGGCTCGCGTGGGGACCGGGCTGCGGAAAGAAGGCCGAACAGCCCCTGGCAGAGGCCAAGGACGCGACTCCCGCGCAGCCCACGCGGAGCGGCCCGATCGAGCTGCCGGCCCGGCCGCTCGGCCTCCCCGCTGCGGCGGCGTTTGGCTGGCGCAAGCGCGAGGGGCAGCCGGCGTTTCGCGCCGCGCGAACCGCCGAGGCGCGCGAGGACTGGCCCGCCGCGATCGCGAAGTGCCGCGAGGCGCTGACGGTCGATCCGGACCACCTCGAAGCGTCGTGGCTGCTCGCCGCCGCGCTCGGCACGCTCGGCAAGCATGACGAGTTGCTCGGTCCGCTCCGCGATGCGGTCGCGGGTGAGTTCAGCAAGTGGGGGCTCGCCTCGCTCGAGCTGCCGGCATTGCAGACGTTCCTCGCGACCCCGAACGGCGAAGCGTGGCGGCGTCGCGTCGAGCAGGATCGCGCGCTGTTCATCGCCGCGGTGTCGCGCGCGACGATCGTCAACGCCGACGGTGATCTGTTCGCGTTCGATCCAGAGACGGCGCGCTGGCTGCGCTTGACGCGGACCTCCGGTGCGGTGATCAGCGGATTCGCAAATCCAGGTGCGCGCAAGATCGCGTACGTCGCGCGCCAGATGGTGAAGGGCAAGCGCACGCTCGCGGTCGGCGTCGTCGATCTTGGACGTGGGCGCACCACGCGCCCGCTCGACCTCGGGACCTCGGGCCCGTTGACGATCGCGCACAGCACGAAGGCGCCCGTGGGATTCTGGATCAGCTCCGGAACGCCGAAGCCGACGTGGCGCGCGCTCGAGGATGACCACAGGCTCTCGTCGTTGCCGCCGAAGACTGCGCGTCCTGCCGGTGCGCGCCTCGAGGTCAACGGCGCGTCGTCGCGCCTGTCCGCGCTACCGGTCCGGACCGTCACCGCGGACTGGGACGATCAGGGACTCGCGAGCGCGATCCGGATCGGATCGTCCAACCGTGTGGTGTCCGCCCCGAGCCCCGGCCTGATCGACGGCAACACGGCGACGTGGTCGCCCGGCAAGTCACATCTCGCGTTCGTGGTGCAGCTCGACGAGTCGTGCACCGCCGGGACGCTGAGCTCGGCGGCGTACATCGCGGACGCCGCGACGGGCAAGCTGACGGAGCTCGAGCGCGCCGCGAAGGGCCTCGCGATCGAGTGGCTATCCGACCGCACGCTGGTGGTCGCGGGGGACGCCGGCGTGTCGATCCTCGATCTCGACGGCGGCGAGCCGCGGCTGCTCGCGGGCGCGACCAACTTGGTGGCGCCGCGCAAGCGTCCGAGGTGCGAGGGGGCAGCCTCCGAGGAGCCCGTCCCCAGCGACGATCCCGAGCTCGCAGTCGGCGTCGAACCGACCGATGAAAAATTGGTCGAACCACCGTAGCGCTGTCAGGTCTTCACCGCCAAAGCGCCCCGAAATCAAAATAACTACCAGTAATTACTGCGTATCGCGGCGTGGCACACGGAGTGCTCTATCTCCTCCTCGTGAACAATCCCCGTAGGCTACTGACTGCTGGTGCCGGTGGCATTGCTGCCACCGTGGTCGACGTCTTCGTGCTCGTCCTGATGGTCGAGCATGGCGTGTCGGTCCCGGCGGCCGCGTTCCTGGCAGCGACCGCGGGGGCGGTGGTGTGCTTCGTGATGAACAAGTACGTCGCTTTCCGTGACCACTCGTCGGTCACCGTTCAGCAGTTGAGTCGGTTCGGCGCCGTTGCCGTGACGACCGCAATGCTGATGGCACTGTCGATGAAGGTTCTCGCAGTCCACCTCGGCGTGCCGTACCTGGTCGCCAAGGTGGTGTGTGCGGCGATCGTCTTCGTGGTGTGGACCTATCCCGCGCAGCGTCGGCTGGTGTTCGCACCGCCGATGGGTGCTGGCGCCTCGATGGCGTAGGCGTCCGCGCGACCCCTTCCTTCCGTCCGTCTCGTCACTTTTCGTCGAGGAGCATCGTCATGTCGAATCCCTTCCCGTGCGTTGATCTGAGCATCGTCGTCCCCGCGTACAACGAGGAGGCTCGCCTCCCGCCGACGCTTGACCGCCTGCATGCGTTCCTGTCGGCTCAGCCCCTGCGCTACGAGATCGTCGTCGTCGACGACGGTTCGAAGGACAAGACGTGCGAGGTCGTCGAGCAGGCGATGACGCGGATCCCGCACCTGCGCCTCGTGCGCCAGCTGCCGAACGCGGGCAAGGGTGCTGCGGTTCGTCGCGGCATGCTCGCGGCGACCGGCCAGATCCGCGTGATGTGTGATGCGGACTGTTCGATGCCGCCGGAGCAGCTGCCGCGCCTGCTCGCGCCGATCATCAACTGCAAGGCCGAGATCGCGATCGGCTCGCGCTACGCCGAGGGTGCGAAGACCGACGTCAAGCAGCCCGCGTACCGCGTGATGTGGAGCCGGCTCGCGAACAAGGTCATCCAGCGCTCGCTGGTTCCCGGCATCCGCGACACGCAGTGCGGGTTCAAGGCGTTCACCGCGGAGGCGGCTCGCGACCTCTTCAAGCGCGCGACGATCAACGGCTGGGCGTTCGACCTCGAGATCCTCGCCCTCGCGATTCGCCGCGGCTTCGCCATCGAGGAGGTCGGCGTCGAGTGGAAGGACGACAACCGCTCGCGCATCAACCCCCTCAGCGACATGTGGAAGGTGATGAAGGAGGCCCTGACCATCCGCCGGAACCTCAAGCGCGGCCTCTACAACACGGCACTTCCGAGCGCCGCCTGAGCGTGGTACCTGTAGGGCGCTCGTTCGACGGAGAGGCCGAGGTGATCGCTGGTGACGCCACGCAAGTGACGGCACGAGAGGAAAGTCCGAGCTTCGCAGGGCAGGGTGCTGGTTAACGGCCAGTCGAGGTAACTCGCAGGACAGTGCAACAGAAAGCAAACCGCCGGCCGGCGATGACATCAATGGCAGGTAAGGGTGAAAGGGTGCGGTAAGAGCGCACCGCTCCGGTGGTGACATCGGAGGCTAGGTAAACCCCACCCGAAGCAAGACCAGACAGGGGTCGTGCTGCCCGCACGATGACTCCGGGTTGGTCGCTGGAGCCCGTCAGCAATGGCGGGCCTAGATGAATGATCGCCGCTACACAAAACTCGGCTTACCGTCCTCTCCGCCGAGCGAGCCTTTGATTTTTCAGTTTTGCGCCAGCGGGCGCGCGATGTCCCGTGTGAGGTCGGCGGAGGCGTACGGCTTCTCGATCAGCGCGGCGCCGCGCGCGATCTCCGCGAAGCGACAAACGAGCCGGGGTAGCCGCGCTCGGTAAAGGTCGCGTGAGCCCGACCACGGTGTGGGTGCGTGATAGCGTGGCGTAGGGCCATGGAGCAGCGTTCGCCGGTGCACGAGATCGTGAACGCCTTGTGGCGAGCCCTCCACGACCTCGGTTCGACGGCGACGACACCCGAGATCGAGCGCTGGGGGTTCTCGATCCACGCCGCGCTGTCGGCCGCGGGCCGCGAGTTCCACAACCACGATCACGTGGTCGATCTGCTCTCCGACGGTGACCCGCTCGAGGTGATCGCCGCGCTCTACCACGACGCGGTCTACATCCAGGTCGACCAGGGGCCGCCGCGCTCGATGCGCGACGAGATCGCCGGCCTCCTCGCCCAGGGCGCCGATGGTTGGCGCATCCTGCCCGGCGCCGGCGAGCCGGTCTCCGCCGACGTGCTCGCCGTGTTCGATCGCAAGGTCGGCGACATCGTCACGCCAACCACCGGGCTCAACGAGTTCGCGTCCGCACTCGTCGCGTCGATGCAGTTGCAGAACGCGCTCGATCGCGAGCAGCGGATCGCGGTCGCCGCCTGCATCGAGCAGACGATTCCGTTCCGCGAGGATCCGGTCAACGATCTCGCGAAGCGGCTCAGCGCACTCGGCGTGCCTGCATCGCGTCTCGAGATCATGGCGCGCCGCGCGATTCGCGTCGGTAACCGCGACGTCGAGAACTTCGCGCATAACGATCCGGCGGAGTTTCTAGACAACACCTGGAAGCTGCTCCCCGAGAGCAACCCCGCGCTGCACGCGCCGATGGTCTACACCGTCCGCGACTACCGGATCGCGCTGCAGAAGATGGAGGCGTTCCTCGCCTGGCTGCCCGCCGAGCGCGTGTTCCATTGCTGGGGCGGCGAGCCCAGGGCCGAGATCCACGCGCGCCGTGTCGCGCGGACTACCGGCAACCTCGAGCTCGCGGTGCGCTACCTGCGCGCGAAGCTCTACTCGATCAGCCTTGTCGAGGCGATTGCCGAGGTCACGGGTGGCGACGTCCCGCTCGACTTCTTCATGGGCGGCCTCAAGTCGACGCAGCTCGAACGCGCGACGCAGGGCCCGGTGAGGCGCATCGAGCAGTTCCTCCCGACAATGGCCCACGCCAGCGATCTCGATCCTCCGCTGCACAAGCTCCTCGCCGAAGGCCGCGCCTCCGAGTCCAGCTTCGACACCGGGCCATCGCCACTCGGCGCGTTCCTCCACGCCACGGTCGGCGAAGGTGCCGTCATGAAGGGCGTCGAGCTCGCGAAGAAGTGGTGGGCAGGCAGCACCGACGCGGCGACCTTCATCGCGAGTCAGCCCGCGTTGCCCGTCGCGGCGATCGCGCGCGCCGCGGGCAACATCATCGAGACCCGGCGCGATCGGCTGTTCGCGCTCGCCGAACGCCTCGCGCGCTGACCGCATCACGGCTCGCGCCCGAGGAGCGGCTCGAGCTCACCGAGGACCAGTGCACGCCGGACGAGGCAGAGAATCGGGGGCGACGCGATGCCGTGCATCGAGCACGAGCGCATCGAGGCGACCCGGCTCTAGGCGCTAGACCTTCGGAGCTTCTTCGGCAGCGGCCGCCGGGGGCTCGAGGAGCTCCTTGCGATACACGAGGCGGCCACAGCGCGGGCAGGTCTCGATGCTCTCCATCCGGGCGAGGATGTTGTTGAGCTGGGGCGGCAGAGCCATGTGGCAGCCCTGACATACGCCCTTGATCACGGGAGCGACCGCGTAGCCACGCTTGGCGGAGAGCGTGTCGTAGATCTTGAGCCACTGCTTGTCGACCTGCGCGCGGCAGGCATCGCGGGCGACGATCGCCTCGGCGAGCGAGCCGCGGAGCTGCCCGAGCTGGTCGGACTGGGCGTCCTCGCTGTTGGTCAGCTCGGTGCGGACGCCCTCGACATCCTTGTCGCGGGTCAGCATCTGGGCGGTCGACGAGGCGGACGCCTCGACCACCTTCTTGAGCTCGGCCTCGCGATCGCTGATCGACTTGCGCCGGTTCTCGACCTCGCGGCTCGCGGCTCCGAAATCCTTGCTGTTCTTGGAGGCCTGCAGCTTCGTCTGCGCGGTCTTGAGCAGGTCACGATCCTTGTCGATCATGTCCTGCTGCGCTTTGCGCCAGGCCTCGGTCTCGGCCAGCTTCGCGCGCTCGCCATCGAGCATGGTCTGGAGCTTCGCGAGATCCCTCCGGAGAGGATCCAGCCTCGCGGGGAGCTGCGTTGCCGCGGTCTCGAGCTCGCGAACTTTGACGTCCGACTGCTGGAGCTGGAGGAGGGAAACGAGCTGGTCGCGCAAGGGATGCTGCCTTTCGAGGGGTCGTCTACCACCCACTCGCTTGCGAGCGGGTCTAACACGTCGGTCGTCTATTTTTCAGTGTGGGCCCACCTGGATTTGAACCAGGGACCCACCGGTTATGAGCCGGCCGCTCTAACCGTCTGAGCTATGGGCCCGCGCCGAGGGTGCCATTTAGTGTGGAACACCGCACGGACAGCGAGGCGGACACTACCAGGTTGCCAGGAAACGACAACAGCCCGGGTCAAAGTTGCCGGATCGCAGTCGCCCCTCGGGGGCTATACTCGGAGTCGATATGAGCCTTGGTAATGTCGCGCGGGTGGTTGCGGTCCTGGCTGCGGTGGTCGCAGCCGCCGGGTCTGCAACATCGGAATCAAACACGCCCGCACCGGGGACGCCGCCGCAGTACGGCGCCCAGGCTGCGAACAACCAGCCACCGCCGCCGCAACAGATGGAGCCGTCGGCCGCGCTCGGTCTGTGGCGCTCGACGTTTGGCGCGGTGAAGATCGAGGCCGACAACAGCAAGGGCGGCCTGCAATCGGGCGCCGTGCAGGGCATCTGGGTCTATCAGAAGCAGGGCACCGAGGTCGTCGGCTACTTCTCCGGCAGCCTGCGCGGCAACGTTTTTCAGTTCCGCTGGCAGGAGCCGAGCAACCCGCCGCTGACCGGCGAGGGCTACCTCGTGTTCGACGTCCAGGGCCGCCAGTATTCGGGCCGCTGGTGGAGCGATCGTCGCGACCGCGTCGGCGACTGGAACGGCTGGCGTAACGCCCCGACCCAGCGGACCAACGACTACGCGCAGCCGCAGTACGGCGGCCAGGGCTACGCCGATCCCTACGCGCGTCCCACGCCGCCGCAGTCCGATCCGTACGCGCGCCCCGCGCCGCAGCAGGATCCGTACGCGCGTCCGGGCCCGTACCAGCCCGCACCGCAGCCCGGTCCCTACGATCGCCAGCCGTCGCCGTACGATCGCCCGGTGCAGCCGCCGCAGCCGCAGCAGCCGCCCCCGCCGCCACGCGGCTATTACTGATTCTCGGCGGGCCGCGCGGGGTTCGTGCGCGGCAGCGTGACCTGGAACGTGGTCCCGGTCTCCGTCGACTCGACGGTGACGGTTCCACCATGGGCGACGACAATCGCTCGCGAGATGTAGAGCCCGAGACCGATGCTCCCCGACGCGCGCGGGACCGCGCGACCGCTCGCGGCCTGACGGAAGGGATCGAAGAGATCGCCGAGGTGCTTCGCCTCGATCTGGGTTCCCTTGTTGTGAACGGTCAGGACGACGCGATCAGGCTCGCCCCGCAGCACGACGTCGACCGGCGCGCTGCGCGAACCGTGCTGATGAGCGTTGCCGATCAGGTTGGACAGTACCTGCGCGATCCGACCGCGGTCCCACCTTCCCTGCAGTTGCCCGGCGGATTCGAACCGGAGCACGCGCTGCGGATGGAACGCTTTGATCTCGTCGACCGTCTGCTGGCAGACCTCCGCGAGGTCCATCTGCGCCGGTTCGACCGGAATGCCGGCACCGAGGCGCTGGCGCGTGAAGTCGAGGAGGTCGCCGATCATCTCCTCCATGCGCGTGGCGCTCGTGATGATCCTCGACGCGGTCTTCGCGTACGGCCACGCCGCACCTTCCTGCGTGAGCATGGTCGTCGTCGCCATCATGATCGCGCCGAGCGGGTTGCGCAGATCGTGACCGAGCACGCCGAGGAACAGATCCTTCGAGCGGTCGACGCCGTCGACATAGGTGGCCATCGATTCGGCGAGCGCCTGGTCGATCGCCTCGTTGAACCGCGTGACGTCTTCGAGGTTCTCGCGACCGAACTCGGTCTGTTCCTCTGCGAACAGGCGCAGGACACTCGCGCGTAGCGCGCGGAACTCCGACACCATCTGCATCGCCGTGTAGCCCGATGCGGCTCGATCGGTTCCGTGCGAGTTGGCCGCGGTGCTGTCGCCGACGGCTGCGTCTCCCTTGCCCCTGCTCTTGTCAGACTGCTC
>JAYUYE010000788.1:0-3378 GCA_043752985.1 Myxococcales bacterium | reverse complement strand
AGTTTCCCGCGCTCGAAAATGCCGCCGGGCCAAGCCTGGGCATCCATGTCGGCGTCGCCGGTGCGGAGATATCGCTTGATCTCGGCGGCGATGGTCGGCTGCGGCACGCCGCCATCCTACCTCGCGACCTTAGACTGGCTCGCTATCCTGGACGCAAGGTGGCGTAGCGATCGTAGAGGACGGCGGGCATCGGGGTTGCGAGCCGCCACTTGATCGCGATCGGGCGGTCCCCGGTGTGTGACTCGTATGTGATCGGGCCGAGGAACGCGAAGGTGGAGTCGGGATCGGGGCGTACGAACAAGAAGAAGGTCCAGCCCGTGGTCGCGCTCTCGATATAGCGACGCCCGGAGGGGCGCGTGACGCTCGCGGCGGCCTGGGTCTCCCAGTGGAACAACTCGGGGCTGCTTGCGTAGTCGCGATAGCGCGTCGTCGGCGAGAAGCTTTTTCCCGACTTGTCGAGCGTCACGAACAGCAGCTCCCGCTTCGTGTCCTTGAGTTGGAGGATGCCACCCTGAAGGCTGACCACCTTGTCGCCAGCCGTGACGTATCCGACCCCTGCTGCGATCTCGCGCCGCGAATAGTGGCGGTGCAGTGCGAGCGGCCACTCAGGGACCGGCAGGACTTGCGAGGCGAGGTCAACGCGATCCTCGAGCACCTCTCGGAGTTCGTCGAGCTCGCGCACGATCGTCGGACGAGCTGCGAAGTATTCGGCGGTTTGTTCGGCGGCCCGGAGCACGCCGCGATGTGAGAGCTGGGACTCCAGCATGAGCAGGCGACGGCGTTCGTGGTCGGTCCACGCGTGCGGTTGGCCGGCGATCGCGGCGGCGAGGATGTCGCGGTAGCTACGGAGCCGGTCCGGTTCATCGACGTGCTGGATGAAGCCGAGGCGGCGACTAAGATCCGCGATCTCGTCGGCGTCCTCGCCATTTGCGAGGTCAACGAGGCCCGCCCCACGTTGCAGCGTCGTCCAGCCGCCCGCGTCGTAGACGTCCTCGAGGTCACGGCCGGTCTCTTCGAGGAACTTCGATAGCGTGGGGCGGACATTGTCCGCGGCCGCGAGCTCGCGCAGCTCGGAGGTGAGGCGCTTAGCGCCCGCGATGGTCGATCGAAGCGAGGCGAGGATCTGATCTCTGGAGACTGCGTCGAGCTGGAGGGCACAGCCGCTCGGCAGAAACGGGAACCCTTCCTCGATCGCCTTGCGTAAACGTGCGCGTGGAATGCCCGTGACCGCGGACAGGGTTGTGTCGAACCTGAACTCGTCGCGGTGCTGGCCGATGAAGTCGAGCACCAGGCACGATGACTTTCCGGTGTGGTGACGCAACCCACGACCGAGCTGCTGAAGGAACAACGTCGCGCTCTGAGTTGGACGGAGCAGCAGGAGCGTATCGACGAACGGGAGGTCGACGCCCTCGTTGTAGAGATCGCACGTGAACAGGACGTTGACCGCGCGTCCTCGAAGAAGCCCGGGGGCAGCCTCGCGATCGGGGCTGTCGCCGAACACAGCGCGCGATGGAATTCCCGCGGCCGTAAACCGGGCGGCCATGAACTCGGCGTGTTCGATGCTGACGCAGAACGCGAGCGCGCGGATCTTGCGCGGATCGGCGACGCGCTTCGCGAGCTGGTGGCGAATCAGATCTGCGCGTGCGTTGTGCCCGGTGTAGACGTCTCCAAGGGCGCCTGCGTCGTACCCGGAACGCGACCAGCGCACCGTGCGCAGGTCGACACCGTCGGAGATCCCGTAATACTCGAACGGTACGAGCAGCTGACCGTCGAGCGCGTGCCACAGGCGCAGCTCGGCCGCGATGTGATTGTCGAAGTCGGGCAGGAGCGACTTGCCGTCGCTACGCTCGGGTGTCGCCGTGAGCCCGACGAGTAGCTCGGGTCGCAACCTTGGAACGACGGCTTGATACGAGGTGGCCGGGACGTGGTGGCACTCGTCGACGATGACGTGGCGGAAGTAGTCGGGGCCGAGCCGGTCGATGAGGTTGGTCGACGCCGCGCTCTGGATGCTCGCGAAGACGTGGTCCCACTTCTCTGGCTTGTGCGCTCCGTCGAGCATCTCGCCGAACGACGGATCCTGCATCGCGTGGCGGAAGGTCTTGCGAGCTTGGTCGAGGAGCTCGTAGCGATGGGCGAGGAACAGCAGACGTGGCGCGACTCCAGTCGCCGCGAACTGGCGCACGTAGTCGAGGGCAGCGATGACCGTCTTCCCCGTGCCGGTGGCCGCTACGACAAGGTTGCGGCGTCGGCCGTGGACGACACGCTCGGCAACCAGCTTGTCGAGAATGACCTCCTGGAACGGCAGGGCATGGAGCGTGACGAGGAACGCGTCGGGCGAGGACGACGTCTCAGCGGATAACGCCGACTGAAGCCGCACTCGCTGAGCGGCATCATCGGGCGAGTAGGGCTCGAACTCGGGCTCGCTCCACAGTGTGTCGAACGTGCCCTCGAACTGCTCGATGACGTGTGGAAGGTCAGCGGCGCAGACCTTGACCATCCACTCCTGGCCGGCGCCGAGCGCCGTCGAAGTCAGGTTCGCCGAGCCAATGTACGCGGTGGTGAGCCCGGTGTTGCGGCGGAACAGCCATGCCTTCGCATGGAGCCGTGTTCGTCGCGTGTCAAACGACACCCGGACCTGCGCACCCGGTAGACGCGCGAACGTGTCGAGCGCCGCGATCTCCGTGGTGCCGGTGAAGGTCGTGGTCAGGAGACGGAGCTTTGGTGCGGGGCGACGCGCGAAGTCGTGGAGTGCGTCGTGGATCGCGCGTACGCCGCCGACAGTGACGAAGGCGATGATCGCGTCGACCTCGTCGGCCGTCGCGATCTCGCGGGCCAACTCGTGGCCCAGAGTCGGATCTAACCGCTTGCGTGTGAGCAAGGTCGAGGTGGCGAGCGGCGACGTCGGCCGGTCGGGGACGGCGCCGCGATGAACGGCCATGAGCCGCGAGGGCGGCGGTTGTAGTCGCTGATCGCGGACAAGCTCCGCGAGATCCTCCCCGAGGAGACCGGCGAGATGATCGAGCACCTTTCGGATCAGCTCGTCGGCACCCGCGGCCGGCAGGCCTGATAACGCACGCGCGACCACGCTGCCGACGTGACGCGCGAACGTGGCCTGGGCGTCCGCGTCATCGAGCGGCTCGATGAGTCGCGCTATCCCGGTCGCGGCGTCCAGATGGCGCGCCAGCTCCTCGGTGACGAGGTGCTCGTAGACACCCTCCGGAAGCGTGACCGCTGGCCCACCAACGCGCCGTGACATGCGCCCCGATCGTACAGGAGCACGTTAGGATACGGCGCTCGTGTCGGTGTTTCTGGAGGTGCCCGAGGAGGCGTGGATCTTTGCCAACGCGCTCGCGTTCGCGTTCCGCGATCGCTTCCCGG
>JAYUYE010000787.1:0-3384 GCA_043752985.1 Myxococcales bacterium | reverse complement strand
CTTCGTCCTCGTCTTCGTCGTCCTTCGAGGCCGCCGGCTTCTTCTTGGATTTCGGGAGCGGATCCTCGTCCTCCTCGTCGTCCTTCTTGGATTTGAGCGCGGCGACCTCCTCGTCGTCGGTCTTCTTCGCCGGCTTCTTCTTCACGACCGGCTTGTCTTCCTCGTCCTCGACGACCTTCTTCGAGAAGCCCTTCTTGACCGGTTTGTCCTCTTCCTCGTCCTCGTCGTCAGACTTCTTCGAGAAGCCCTTCTTCACGGGCTTGTCCTCGTCCTCGTCGGACTTCTTCGAGAAGCCCTTCTTCACGGGCTTGTCCTCGTCCTCGTCCTCATCCTCAGACTTCTTCGAGGAGCCCTTCTTCACGGGCTTGTCCTCGTCCTCGTCCTCGGTCTTCTTCGCGGCCTTCTTGACCGGCTTGTCTTCCTCTTCGTCCTCTTCGTCATCACCGCCGCCGCCCGAGCGGTTCGCATCGACGTTGCCGATCGCGTCGATCAACTCGTCCTTGAGATCCTTCGCGGCCCTGCCGTCGATCCGCGGGCCATCGGCCTTGGTGTCGACGCCCTCGCCGACGAGCCCGCCGGTCTTCCCCATCCGAAGCTTGAGCTTGATGATGTACTCGTCTCGGCGCTTGTCGATCTTGCCCGTGATGATCGCGTCGATCTTGAGCTTCTTCGCGACCTTCTTCAGGTTCTTCTCGCTGGTGCCAGACGCGCCGAGGTCTTCCGCGGTGCTGTTCCATTTGTCGACGGGAACGACCGTGTGCGACTTCTTGATCAGCTTGACGAGGTCCTCGTGGAACTTCTCCGCCTTCGGACCCTCGAGCTCGAGCACGACGACGCGCTTGCGACCGCCGGCGTGAGCCAGCGCAGGCACGAACAGGAGGATGCCGACAACGGCGACCACCAGGCCGAGCCAGCTACTTGTCGAAGCTGTCGATTTCGAACTCATCATTGGCAAGTCCTCCCGGTTTGGGGGCTCCGGTCTGCGAGCTGCCTCCCTCCCAGGGGGTGGCACTTGCGGACACACCGCGGAACAAGAGGGCGAAGTCGGAGGGGCTGCTCGAGTGCTTGACCGCCTCCTCGTAGGTGACGAGGCGCTGCTTGACCAGCACCGACAGGCTCTGGTCGAACGTGATCATACCGTACGGGTGCATGCCCTCGGCGATCGCGCTCTTGATCTCGCGGGTCCGCGTGGGCTCCTCGATCATCTCGCGCACGCGCTCGGTGTTGATCATGATCTCGAGCGCCGGGACCATGCCCTTGCCATCCGCCCGCGGCAGCAAGCGCTGCGAGATCACGCCCCGAAGCACGCTCGCGAGCGTCAACCGGGCCTGCTGCTGCTGGTGAGTCGGGAACATCGAGATGATGCGGTTGACCGTCTCCGTCGCATCGACCGTGTGCAGCGTCGACAACACGAGGTGGCCGGTCTCGGCCGCGGTCATCGCGATCTGCGCCGTCTCGAAGTCGCGCATCTCGCCGACGAGGATCACGTCCGGGTCCTGCCGCAGGGCCGCGCGCAGTGCCCGCGAGAACGACATCGTGTCGAACCCGATCTCGCGCTGGTTGAGCACCGACCGCTTGTCGCGGAACGTGTACTCGATCGGGTCCTCGACCGTGACGATGTGATAGGCGTGCTGCGTGTTGATGTAGTCGATCATCGCAGCGAGCGTGGTCGACTTGCCCGAGCCGGTCGCACCCGTGACGAGCACGATGCCGCGACCGGTGTTCGCGAGATCGAGCACGGACTGGGCAAGGTTCAAGCTACTGAACGGCGGCACCTCGGGCGGGATCAAACGCAGGACCATCCCGACCGATCCACGCTGCTGGAACAGATTCACGCGATAACGCACCCCGTCGGGCGTGCCGTACGCGAGGTCGATGTCGAGATTCGTCTCGAACTCCTCGCGCTGGCGGTCGTTCATCATATGGACCGCAAACTGCGCGATTGCCTCGCGCGTCAACGCGGGGACGTCTCGCACGGTTCTCAGGTCGCCCTTGATGCGGAACATCGGGGGCAGTCCAGCCTTGAGGTGGACGTCCGAGGCCCCTAGTTGACGGGCTGCTCCGAGCACACGATCGAGGACTTGACTCATCGATGCCGTGCTCTCGAGGGTACCACATCGATCCCGCCGGATCCGGTGGCGTAATGAGGCCAGCCGGCGCGCGCTGGGTTATCCTCCGGGGGGATGCGTTGCCCGAGTTGCGGCACCGAGAACGCACCGGACTCCCGGTTCTGCGGCGGCTGTGGCGGACGGATGCCCACGGCGCACTCGCTCGTCGCGCCGACACAGAAGATGTCGGACGACACGCCATACCGGCCGAGCGGCTCGCAGGCCGTCGCGCCGCAGTCGTTTCCTCCCGAGAACAATCGCCACGTCAGTCACCCGCCGCAGATGCCGGCGCCCACCGACATGCGGGCGATCACCACCCGTCCCGGCGCAGGCGCCCCGCCGCGAAGCACCCCTCCTCAGAACCAGGCGTTCGGCTCGACGCCACCCGCCGGCCACAGAATGCCCCCGCAGCAGCGCGTCTCGTCGCGCGCCGCGACGACTCCTGCCCCTGCCGCGCCGATCTCGCAACAGCGCAATCGCGCGCAGACTCCTGCGGAATCCGTCGCCGCGTCTCCTCCCCCAGCGCGGCGCTGGGGGCTGATCCTGTTCGTGCTGCTGGTCGACATCGGGCTCGCGGCTTCGGGCGCCTGGATGCTGAGCCAGGGCCTGGCGAGCTGACGACGAGGAATCAAGCCATGACCACCACCGAATCCAGCGTCTCGTCCGGCCAGTACCGGACGCAGACGGCTGTCCTGCAGCTCGTCGGGATCGAGGTCCTCGTACTCGACGGGGACCGTCGCGTTCACTCCGGGATCGAGCAGCTCCTCTCCGAGGCGAACCTCCACGTCACCTGCGTCGATACCTCCGACGACGCGCTCGCTGTCGTCAAGCGCCAGTTCTTCTCGGTCGCTCTCATCGACATCGACACGCCCTCCCCCGCGAGCGGCATCCACACCATCCGCGCGATCAAGGAAGCCTCCCCGACCACGATGGTCATCGGCATGACGCCGCGCCGTTCGTACGACGACGCCGTCGAGGCCGTCCGCGCCGGCGCGATCGACCTCATCCTCAAGGCCCCCGAGTCCGTCGCCTACCTGAAGGACCGCGTCCTCGATGCTGCCGGTCGCTCCGTCGGCAAGCGTGAGGTCGACTCCGTTCTCGTCGACGTCCGCAGCGTCCACGAGGAGTTCCTCCAGCGCTTCATGGAAACGGAACGCCGTGCCATCGATCTCGCCGATCGCGCCGCCGGCAAGGACCCCGCAAAGCTCGGCACCATCGACGAGCTCCGCGTCCTCGTCGTCGACGAGGTCGATGATCTGTTCACCGCCCTCTCCGA
>JAYUYE010000786.1:0-8334 GCA_043752985.1 Myxococcales bacterium | reverse complement strand
TCTGGATCTGCTGGGCCGGGAGTGCCGGCGACTTCGCTGCCTCTGCCGAGCATGCACCGACACCGGCGCAGACGACCAGGAGGAGAAGCGACCGCATGACCCCGGGATTTGCAAGGTCGAGACCGCCTCGCAAGTTGTTCAACTAGCGATGATCACTCGACTTCAGTAAGCGCCGTGAGTGGCCGGTTGGATACACCGTGACCAGGTCATGGGAGTGCAGTCGTCAGGGAGTTGCCGAACCGGTCCGTGACCTTCACCTGGGTGGCGCCGCCGGTGTCCGCGACCTGCACGACGCCCGTTGGGTCCGTCATGGGCGTCGAGACGCCGACCACCGCGTTGCTGGCGTTGAGTAGCTCGACGGTCACCGATTGCGTGCGCAGTGGGATCGGCTGGTTCGAGCGGAGGTCCATGTCCATCAGCCGCCAGCCCTTCGGGGCATGCCAGCTGACGGGCACGCGGACGTTTCCTCCGGTTCGAATCGCCGAACCGAGCGCGAGACCGCCGGCGGTGATCGTGAACGGCGAGCTGTTGAGCTCCCAGCTCGCACCCTCGACGTGGAACCGATACGTGCCGAACGGAACGCCGCCGCGATCGGCGAGCGCGTCTACACCGGGGGCGCCGAGCCACGGCACCGCTTGCCACTCCGCGACCCAGTAGTGCGTCTGTGGTCCGGTGCGCTGCAGCGGGGTCGGCGTGTATGCGAGCAGGATCTCGCCGTCGTCGACGGCGCGACCGCTACGGCGGATGACCGGCATGAAGACACCACCGCCACCAGCTTTCTGCAAAGTCACTTGCGGCGTCTTCGTCAGCGGGTCATCGCCGATCCACACGAACGTTGCGATGCCCGACACGCGCGAGACCGTCGCCGCAGGCTGCGCCTGTGCTGCCGGACCGGTTCGCGTCCACACCTCGGGCGGAACCGTCGCCGGCACCGTGCCGCGGTTCGTCGCGGGCTCGTCCTTCGGCAGATCATCGACGATCGTCGCCGTGGAGACCTTGGTCGTGCCACCCGTCGTCCCGTCCTCGCGCATCGGCGTGCGCGCGAGCGGCAGCAGCTCGAGCATCTTTTCGGTGATCATCTCGGCCTCGAGCGGGCCCCAGAACGTCACGCTGGGCTCGTAGCCGCCGAGCACCCAGTCCTCGGGACGCAGCATGTAGCCGACGTGGCCCTGCGCGTAGCCGACGATGATCGTCTTGTCTTGCATTGCCGCGGGCACCGACGAGCGAACGAGATCCGTGATCAGCACGCTGACCTCGCCGGGCAACGTGCCGATCGTGTAGTCGCCGATCCGCAGCGCAGACACGGTGGTGCGAGTCGTCTCGCACACGGGCTTGGTCTCCTCGGCCTTGAAATCGATGTCGAAGATCGGACCCAGGATCGAACCGGCGACGTCGAGCCGGAGGCATGAACCGTACGGGAACACGCCTTCGGTGCCGGTGATCGCGGCCGCCGGGAACATCGGCTGCGCGGTTTCGCACAGTGCTGCGCCGACGGGCGCGTTGAACTCGTCGATCGGCGACTTGAGCACCCCGCCCTCGCTGACGATTCCGTCGGGCGTCTTCGTGATGTCGAAGTTTGCGTAGGTCAGCGCGCCGCCACGGATCGAGAACGTCTCCGGGTTCGGGCCGGTCTCGATCGAACGGGTGAGCATCTCGAGCGCCAGGTTGTCCTGCATCGCGGTGCCGGCCGACGTCCACGCGGCCATCAGCTCGCCGACCGCGGCGCGGCCATGTCCTTCTTCGCCCGTCCACGTGAAACACGGGTCGCTCGTCTTGCCCGGCTTGTTGTTGCAGTCGACGCCGCCGTGACCCACGGCCGAGACATCGGCACCAGCGCTCTGCATGTGCATCACGACGACCTCGCGATCGAACTGTTCGGCCAGCGTGCGCTCGAGACCACCGATCGCATCGGTCGACGCGAACGGATTGTCCTCGCCATTGAGCACGGGGTGCTCGCCGAAGATCGGGACGATCGCGATCGGGGTGCCGGCCGTCGAGTCGACGCGGATCAGCGCGAGGTGATCATCCTTGCCTCCGCCCATCATGTCGTTCTCGGGGCGGCGGTCGCGATTGACCTGGTTCGTTGGATCGAACGTCGACGTCATGAACACGCCGAGCTTCGCGGGCTGGCGCGCTGCGAGCGCCGCACGCGCGGCGTCCTCGAGCGTTGCGAGGAACCGCTGGTAGACGACGTCGCGGAGCTGACCGGAGCCGAGCTTCAGCGGGCCGTGCCCGGTGAACTGTGCCCACGCCGAGTGGCTGTGCGAGGTCGCCAGCAGCACCTTGCCTGCGTACTCGGCGCCGAGTCGCTGCTCGAGGTCGAACAGCATGCCCTCGTACGCGAAGATCGCATCGACCTTGAGCAGCACGACGGTCTCGCCACCCGCCGTGAGCGCGAGCGCCTTGACGCGCGGCGCGACGACCACGCCGATCGACGAGTTGAAGGTCCCCGACGTCTTGACCTTGCGCGCGTCGACGGAGCCCGCCGAGCTGAGAAACCCGGCACGTCCCGTGTAGCCGCCGAGTGCGGTGCCGACCGGGATATCGAGCTTGCGATCCGCAGCGCCCGCCATCAGTGGTCCCGCCGTGACGTCGCCACCCGCGCGCGCGGTCGGTGTCAGCGGCTCGTAGACGCAGTGTGCAGTGGTGACGACCCCGCCGTCGGGCGGTGTCGAGGGACCGTCATCCCCACAGGCGACGACGGAAGCGAGAAGCAGTGCGAATCCCGATGCACGCATGGCCGGGTGCATAACACGCAGCCGCGCAGTGCGCGTCTATTCCAGCTCCTTGGACATCGTCACGGTTTCGCCAGCCTCGACGGTGACCGACCACGTGGACTTGCTTCCCTTGATGTCGAGCGTCAGCACGTGCTTGCCGGCCGTGGTGTCCAGCTCCGCCGGCGTGGTCTCACCGGTGTAGACGCCATCGAGAAAGATCTTCGCGGGAGGCTTGGAGTTGATCTTGATCACACCTCGGCCCGGTCCCTGGTCGAGCGCGATCCCGTTGCGGATGCAGATTTGCGCCAGGGCACTGCGCAAGCCTGCTGGAATCGACGTGAAGTAGGTCTGCGCCTTTGCGCGGTCCTTCGCTCGGCACGCCGCCATGTACGCCTTGCGGATCACGCCGGGGTCCGCCTTGCACGCGAGGGACTTCTCGAAGCTCGCGAGTGCTTTGGCATCCATGCCGTGGCCCAGCTGATCATCACCTTGCTGCATCAGCTTGGCTGCATCACACGGCGCAGCCGCGTCGACCGCGATGCCCGACCGAACGCAGATCGGTGCAAGCGATTGCTGCGACGCGGCCGGCAGCTTCTCGAAGTACTGCTTCGCCTTCGCAACGTTCTTCGAGCGACACGCCGCCATGAACACCTTGGGGACGAGCCCTGCATCGGGTCGACACCTCATCGATTTCTCGAACGTCGCGAGCGCCGCGGCGTCCATTCCGGTCGCGAGGAAATCGTCGCCCTTCTGGCGGAGGGCGTCGGCGTCGCACGCTCGAGCTGCCGGCGCCGGGTTTGCCGGTGCCTTGAACTTCCGGCAGCACGCGCCCTGGTAGTTGCTCAGCACGCAGGACACTTCATCGCACGCGTCGATCGTCTTCGCAGGGAGCCGCTCGAGCAGCTCATCGCGCTCAGCCTCGAGACGCTTCACTTCGTCCTCGAGCTCGCGGACGCGCGGGTCGACCGGAGCACCACCAACGGCTGCCGGCTCCGCTGCCGTCGGAGGCCGGATCTCGTACTGGGCACCCGGCCTGACGTTGACCGTCTGGCCATCATGCCGAACACGGACGGTTCCCTGGTAGACGACGACCGTCACGAGTGCGACCGCGATCGCGGTAGCAGCGCTGATTCCAACCGCACGCGCATCCGATACATTCATCTTCACCTCCACGCGCAGGCTCGCGCCTGACGCCTCGACCGTCGCCCCCATGGCGCCGGCATCGATCACGAGCGTGTCCGCAGCCGCGACGTTCCACATCGCCGCACCACGCGGCTGCACGACGGAGATCTTGCGGTTGTCACGCCGCCACCGCACCTGGCCACCCGCGTCCAGCGCCGCTGTCGTCGGTCCGATCTCGAGCGTTCGCGGGATCGTCGCAGTCACCTCACCCTGGCCATTCTTCGGCGTGCGCTGGACGCCCCACAGGCCAACGAGCACGACCACGCTCGCGACCGCAGCCACCGGCGCCGCGATCCACCTCCGCCGCTTGCCGCGCACCGGCGTGGCGATCCGCTCGCTCGAATCGAGTGCCGCGACCGGCGCCGGTTGCCGCGCTCGCTCGATCACCGCGTCGACGAGACCGGGCGCCGCTGGCGGCACATCCCACGCTGAGAGATCAAACGCCGAGAGCTGATCGTCGTCGTCGTGGCTGGTCATGGACGTCCTCCGAGCTCGGGCATCGCGATCACGAGGTGATCACGCAGCGCCGTGCGCGCCCGTGCGAGGCGCGACTTCACCGTGCCGAGATCGAGCTCGAGCACGTCGGCGATCTCCTGGTAGTCGAGGTCGTGATACTCGCGCAACACCAGGACAGCGCGCTGCGCATCGGGAAGCGCGGCGACCCCGGTCGCGATCGCAGCTCCGAGCCGCCGGCGCTCGGCGGGGTCATCGGTGCGCTCGTTCGCGATCGACTCGACCTCGATCGAGCCGTGCTCGGGGCGACGCAGATCGTTGAGCGCGAGCCGGGTCGCGATCGTCAGCATCCAGGTCGACAACGTCGCCGGTCCGGCGAGATCGAACGCCGGCAACGCACGCAGCACGCGGACGAATGTCTCTTGCACGAGATCTTCGACTCGATGCCGCGCGCGCCCGGCGAGCAATCTCCAGATCAGGGCATGGACCGGTCGCTGATAGCGCTCGACCAGATCACGCCACGCGCGCTCGTCGCCACGCTGCGCACGGCGGAGCGTCAGCTCATCGAGCGGCGCAGTCGTCCGGGCAGCAGCAGCCGCAGGCATCAGTATCCGGTATCACCCGCGGCGAACCAAAAAGTTCCACGCCGCAGACGATTTCCGGACAGCCCAGCGATCTCGCCGACGTACCTAGCGGGCTGCGAGGTGCGTCGAGATCCGGACGGGCGCCGTGCCCTGCGGAAACACGAGCGGGCTGACCGCGTGCTGCAGGCACTGCACGACGTGGAGATCGATCTTGGTGACGTCGTCGGTCAGCGCCTTGACCTCTACGCTCGTGACCTGACCGGTCGCGCTGATATCGAGCGCGAGGCGAACGGGAACACTCTGACCACGCATGCACACGCTCAGCGAGTCGCGCGCGGCGATCAGCGTATCGGCGTGACCATTGCGATGGGCCTGCACCGGCGACGCGACGGCGCGTGGTTTGGCGGTATCGCAGCCGCGCATCGGGCGGACAGGACGGGGCTCGTGGACGGCTGCGGGGGTCGCCGCGGCCCAGATCGCTGCGCTCAGCGCCAACACGCTGAGTGCACTGACCGCGATCATCGATCGACTACCCGTGGTCTCCGCGAATCTCATTGACCCCAGTGTCCCACGAGGACGGTCAGCCGTCGAGGCCGCGTTGCAGGGCGTCGCGGACCGCGTCATAGCGCTCCGGTAGCTCGACGGGAACGTTGCGGAACCGCGGAGCTTCCACGCCTTCGAGCCGCGCCTCGTGATAGCCGACCTTGAAGTCGGCGAACTTGAGGCCGCTCGCGGTCGAGATCACGACGACCTCGTCATCGCGCTTGATCTCGCCGCGGTTTGCGAGCTTGGTGAGCGCCGCGAGCGCAACGCCGGTGTGCGGGCACGTGAACAGGCCATCGCGGTCCGCATGAGCCGACGCATTCGCGAGCTCGCTCTCGGTCGCGATCTCGACCACGCCCTCGAACGCCTTGAGCGCCTTGACCGCCTTCTTGAAGCTGACCGGGTTGCCGATCTGGATCGCCGAGGCCAGCGTCGTCTTCGCCTTGACCGGCTCGAGCTCGGCCCACTGGTTCGCGTAGCTGGCGTGCAGCGGGCTCGCGTGCGCGGCCTGCGCAACGCAGATCCGCGGTCGCTTGTCGACGAGGCCGAGCGAGAGCAGCAGCTCGAAGCCAGCACCGAGGGCGCTGACATTGCCGAGGTTGCCGCCGGGGATCACGACCCAGTCGGGCACGCGCCAGCCGAGCTGCTGTGCGAGCTCGATCGCGACGGTCTTCTGGCCCTCGAGGCGGAGCGAGTTCATCGAGTTCGCGAGGTACACGCCTTCCTTCTCGGCGAGCTCCTGGACGAGGCGCATGCAGCCATCGAAGTCGGTGTCGATCGCGAGCACGAGCGCACCCGCGGCGAGCGGCTGCACGAGCTGCGCCGTGGAGATCTTGCCGCGCGGCAGGATCACGACGGAGCGAATGCCCGCAGCTGCGGCGTACGCAGCGAGTGCCGCGGACGTATCGCCCGTCGACGCGCACGCGATCGCGCGGATCGGCCGCCCGTTCGTGACCATCTGCTTGACCATCGATACGAGCACGGTCATCCCGAGATCCTTGAACGACCCGGAGTGCGAGGTCCCGCACTGCTTGACGCGCACGTGACGGAGCCCGAGATCCGCGGCGAACCTCGGCACCGGCATCAGGTGCGTGCCGCCCTCGAGCATCGAGACGATGTTGTCGCGCGAGAGCTGCGGTGCGACCCACTCGTGCTTTCCCCAAACGCCCGAGCCCCATGGCTGGTCGGCATCGGGCGAGCGCCAGCGCTGATCGAACAGCGCCTTCCAGTCCGCCGCAGACTTCTCGCGCAGCGCGCCGAGGTCGTGGACCACCTCCAGCAGATCACTGCACGTCGGGCAGCGATAGATCACCTGATCGAGAGGGTAGCTACCGGCGCAACCGGCGATGCAGCGGAACTCCGCCGAGAACGGCATGACGTCGACTCTAGCGTGCGCGCCACACCGGCGTCGCGACGCGGTGGGCGTCTCACGTCTTCGGCTTGGCCTTGATGACGACCTGGTTGTCCTTCACCACGACCGAGAATTCGACGCCCTTCGCCTTGTACTGCTCCATGATCTTCGGAGCCTGTGCGTTGATCGTCTGCAGTAGCTTGCCGTACGAGCCCGGCCCCGCTTCCTGACCGACGGCCTTCTTCGCCTTGACGTAGGTCGCGTAGAGCGCGTTGACGTCGGCCTCATTCATGCCCGGGGGCGAACGCGGCGGCGCGGCGGCCTGCGGCTTCGGTGGTGCGACCTTCGGAGCGTCCGGCCGCGCATGGACCGGCGGTGCCGCGGCGCGCGGAAACGGTCCCGACATCGTCTCGACGGGGGCTGCCGGCCGCGCGGTCGAGGAGCCGGGTGCGATCGGGTTGGGCTTGGAGACCTGAGATGGGGCACCGAGCGGGCGCGGGATGTTCGGAACGGCCATCCGCGGGATCGGAACGGCGCCGGGTGCGGGAACGGCTGGCGCTGAAGGCCGCGCAGCGGGGGCCAGAACCACGGGCACGGGTCCGGTGGTCCGCGCGCGATCCATCGCGGAGCCCGCGGGCGGAGGCACGAGCGGTACAGGCCCGGTCGCGCGCTGCCACGGCACCGGGGTCAGACGCTGCTGCGGCTGCGTCGGGATCGGCTGGGTGATTCGCTGCGGTGGCTGCGTTGGAATGGGTTGCGTCGCGCGCTGCGGTGGCTGCGTCGGAATCGGCTGCGTCGTGCGCTGCGGTGGCTGCGTTGGAATCGGCTGCGTCGGGAGCGGCATGGGCTGGGTCTGTGTCGGGATCAACTGCGTCATGCGCGTCGGAATCGCTCCGGTCTGGCCCAGCGTGGGGATCACTCCGGTCATCACGATCGGGATCGCTTCGCTCTGGTCGACCGGAATGGCGCCCGTCTGGGTCGGGATCGGTCCGCTCTGCCGCAGCGCCGGAATCGGTCCGGTCGCGCGGCTTGGTGGCGGCGGCGGTCCCGGCCGCGCACCTGGTGCGGACGTGCCGGCCTGGGTCGCGCCGCGTGGACGCTGCGGACCACCCGCGGCCGGGGGCTGGGTTCCCGCAGGCATGGCGGGTCGCGACGGGCGAGCGGGCACAGAACCGGTCCCGCGCGACTGCTGCACGGGCACGGGCTGGGTGGCACGCGGTGCTGGCGGTGGGGCGAACGACGCCGCCTCTTCGTCATCCGTCGAGATCGCGCGCGGCTTCGCTGCCACCGGCTCCTGATAGGTGGGAGCGTTCTCCTGGGTGTCGTCGCCCTTGTCGACCGACGCGAAGAACGCCTCGAAGTCGAGATCGCCGTCATTCTCGTCGAGAACCTGCACGCCGCCGCGCGAGATCTGGCGAACCACGTCGGGCGCCTCGCCGATCACGGCCGCCCCATCGTCGTCGTCGAACCCCATACCGTCGCTCTGCGTGTCGATACGGCGCTT
>JAYUYE010000785.1:0-3386 GCA_043752985.1 Myxococcales bacterium | reverse complement strand
GCAAGGCGCTCGCAAGCATGCTGCCCCAATCGACGCGTGACCGCGCCTCGGCACTCGCGAGCCGTGCACGCGACGCGATGATGGACTCCGGTGCCCATCCGTTCGCGATGCTCGGCTTCGACCCGCTCGAGCTGTGGGCGCGGCTCAAGCAGTACTACAAGCCGTAGGTCAGCCGTCGTGTGACGGCGGCTCGGTCAGCTTGATCGTGAACTCTCCGACACGGAGCTCGTCGGTCTCGGTGAACGGCTGGACGCCGCGAAGCCGCGAGCCGTTAAAGTAGGTGCCCCCCGCGCTTCCGGCGTCCTCGACCGTTGCGGTGCCATGCGTGTCCACACGCAGCCAGCAGTGACGGCGGGAGATCTTCGAATCCTCGAGCAGGATGTCCGCGGGTGCGGCGCGGCCGATCAACAGCTCGGTCGAGTACTCGACGCGGAGCTCCGAGCCGATGCCCGGCTGTTCGATCGAGATTGAGATCTTCCACACCATCCGGGGCCCTTCACTCGCGAAGCGCGAGAGCATCTGCAACTAGCTCGTAGTTGCTCTGGCAATCGTCGCACGTCAGGTCGTCGGGAAGGGTCGCGCCGCACTGACATGCCCAGCCTGTGCGCCGGGCAGGGGCGCCCACCACGAGTGCGTACGCCGCGACGTCCTTGGTGACCACCGCACCCGCACCGATCATCGCGTAGGCGCCAATGGTCACGCCGCACACGATCGTCGCGTTGGCGCCGACCGTCGCTCCGCGGCCGATGCGGGTCGGCAGAAACGCGCCGCGGCGGGGCACTCGAGCACGCGGGTGCTTGACGTTCGTGAACACGCACGACGGGCCGAGGAACACGTCGTCGTCGAGCGTGACACCGTCGAAGATCGAGACGTGGTTCTGGATCCGGCAGCCATTGCCAATCCGTACGGCACCGATGAAGCAGCTCTGACCGATCGAGCAGCGCTCGCCGATCCACGCGCCCGGCATGACGTGGACCCACTGCCAGATCCGGGTCTGTGCGCCGATGTTCTGACTCTCGACGATCGCGGTGGCGTGAACGAGCTGGTCCGGACCCTGCATCACGAGTAGGATGCGCGCGCGGTGCCCAAGCGTCCACCTCGTGTCGTCCGCGAGTTGCCGGTTCCGCGCGATCTGAGCGGCGCAGGTCCCACGCGTGCGCATACCGGTCACGGCGGCGAGCTCTGGCACTCCGACGTGCTCGCGCTGCTCGGCAAGCTCGACACGGGTTCGGTGGATCTCGTTGTCACCGACCCGCCGTACGCGATCGGAAAGGCCGAATGGGACGAGTTCGAATCGATCGACGCATATGTCGACTGGTGTGACAGCTGGCTCGCCGAAGTCGCGCGCGTACTCGCACCGCATGGCTCCGCGTACGTCTGCGGCTTCTCGGAGATCCTCGCCGACGTCAAGGCGCGCAGCGCGAAGCGGTTCGACGGTTGTCGCTGGCTCATCTGGTACTACCGCAACAAGGCAAACCTCGGCCGCGACTGGGGCCGCTCGCACGAATCGATCATCCACCTCCGCAAGCAGGGCACGAAGGTCGACGTCGACGCGATTCGCGTTCCGTACAACGGGCACACCACGAAGTACCCGGCTCGGATCCAGGCGGTGTCCTCGCAATACGGCCGTGGCGTGCGGCGCGACAAGTGGGAGCCACATCCGCTCGGAGCCAAGCCGCGCGACGTGATCGAGATTCCGGTGATCTGCAACGGCATGACAGAGAAGACGCCGCACGCGACGCAGAAGCCCGAGGCGCTGATCGAAAAGCTGATCCTCGCGTCCAGCAAACCCGGCCAGCTCGTCGTCGATCCGTTCGTCGGATCGGGGACCACCGCCGTCGTTGCGTCGAGGCTCGAGCGCCGCTGGATCGCCGGCGACGGCGACGCGCGCTATGTCGGGCTGACGCGCGAGCGTCTCGGCCGCTAGCCGCCGCGGATGCCGCGTACTGGTAGTCCGCGAGGCCGTTGTAGATCGTCGCAGATTGCGTGCCGTCCCGGCCTTCGGGGCGGCCCGTGACCTGGCCGTTCTTGCGCTGCCCGGGGTCGAACACCCTGGCGTGGTGGCCGGCGCGAAAGGATCGATCTCCTGGGGGCTGCGATTCCCGCGCGCCCGTGATGGGGTACATCTTCACCATGTTGCGCCTGTTCCTCCCGATCGCCCTGGTGTTTGCCGCGTGCTCGAAGTCGGAGTCGCCGGCCCCGCCACCAACGAGTGCGAAGCCCGCGAAGCCCGCGAAGGATCCGGATACCGCGCGCAAGCTGATCGCTGGGGACGCCCTCGTCATCGATGTCCGGACACCGGACGAGTTTGGCGAGGGTCACCTGCCCCGGGCGACCAACATTCCGATCCAGGCCTTCGCGCAGCGGATCGCCGAGGTCGACAAGCTGACCGGTGGCGACAAGACCAAGCCGCTCGTCGTGTACTGCGCGTCCGGCAATCGATCGGGAAAAGCGAAGCAACAGCTCGAGGCCGCGGGCTACACGCAGGTAGTCAACGGCGGAGCGTTCGACGACCTGCGGTGACGGAGAAGCGAGCGCCCGGTTTCGCGTGTTGTGGCGGAGTCGATGTCTGCGCTTCCATGCTCAATGCGTTCCTGCGCTAGGCTCGGCGGCATGCGCCTCGCCTCTCTCGTGATCTTCGCGGTTGCCTGCGGCGGTCACAGCAGGCCGCCAGAGCCGCTGCCGCTGGCACCGCCGCCCGAGAAGGCGGCCGAGCCCGCAACCGTGGGGGTAGATGGCGACGCAACGCTCCTCCGCGAGCCGCCGCCGCCGCCGCCGCCGCCGGAGAAGCCGCCGGCCCCGCCGATCTACGACCGGTTGCAAGACGGCGACGGCGGGGTCGCGGGCCTGACCGGCTTCTCGACGAAGCGCGTCCGCGACCCGAAGCGGTGCGGCGGGTTCGCGATCCTCGTCAAGAAGGGCAAGAAGGTCGCCCCGTCGGACGCGAAGCTCGCGGCGATGTTCGCACTCGAGTTCCCGCTCGACCTCGACTTCTCGGAGCCGAAGAAGGCCGGCTCGCGGCTGAAGCTCGATGCGTGGGTCGAGAACATGACGAAGACAATGGCGACCGCGAACACCCACTATCAGGGCCAGTTCGCGTCGACCGATCTCGGCGTCAAGGCCGCTTCCGCTGCGCGACTCACACAGCTGTACTTCCGCGCGGCATCCCTGCTCGCGCGCGCCGAGGTCCCGGTCGACATCCGGGCCGCGGACAACGCCGACGAAGCGACCATCGCGTACTGCGACGTCATCGGCAGCAAGGCCGAGCCGCTGCTCGCGCTCGGCTTGCAGGCGCTCGAAGCCTGTCAGAAGCACGCGCGCGTCGCGCCGGCCGGCTGGTGGGCCGACCTGTGCAGGGCGCCGTGATAGCTAGAGGCTCGGCTTGA
>JAYUYE010000784.1:0-3390 GCA_043752985.1 Myxococcales bacterium | reverse complement strand
ACATCGCGCGGCTCGAAGATGGCCAGAAGGTCGCGGTCAAGGTCCAGTACCCCGACATCGAGGAGGTCGTTCGCCGCGACCTCCTGACGCTGCGCCGGATCTTCCGGATCATCGGCTGGTTCGTTCCGTACCAGGGCCTCGAGGAGCTCGACTACCGCGCGGAGGCCGACAGCACCGACCTGATCGCGTCGAACTTCGTCGGGCGGACCGACGTCGCGTTTCCGCATGTGGTCCGTGAGCTCTCGACCGCGCGCGTGCTCGTCACGCACTTCGAGTCCGGCTGCAAGATCACCGACAAGAAGGCCACCAAGGCGCTCGGGCTCGACCGCGGCCAGCTCGCGCGTCAGGTCGTCGAGATCTACTGCCAGCAGATCTTCACCGACGGCATCTATCACGCCGACCCACACCCCGGAAATCTGCTCGTGCGGCCAACGACCGAGGGCGCGCCGCCGCAGATCGTGTTCCTCGACTTTGGTGCGGTTGCCGAGATTCCCGCGAACGTCCGCGCCGGCATCGTCGAGCTGATCCAGGGCGCGCTGATGCGCGACACGCGGCGGATCGTCGGCGCGATGAAGCAGATGGGCTTCGTCGCGCGCGGTGCCAACGAAGCGATGTTCGAGAAGGTCGTCGAGTACTTCCACGAGAAGTTCCAGGAGAACATCTCGCTCGACTCGCTCAACCTCAAGGACATCAAGTTCGATCCGCAGAAGAGCCTCGAGAGCATCGCGGATCTCCGCAAGATGGACATCTCGCTGCGCGAGCTGAGCGCAAACTTCCACGTCCCCAAGGAGATCATCGTTCTCGAGCGCACCCTGCTTCTCCTGATGGGGCTGTGCACCGAGCTCGATCCGACGCTCAATCCGATGACCGTGATCCGCCCGTACCTCGAGCGGTTCGTGCTCGGCGACGAGGGCGATTGGTCCGAGCTGCTCGTCGAGACCTCGAAGGAGCTCGTGATGTCGGTGACGGCGCTGCCCGCCGAGATCCGCAAGTTCATGCGCGCCGCACACTCGGGCGAGCTCCAGCTGGCGTTCAAGAACATCGCCGCACCCGCGCAGCTGATGTACCGGCTCGGGCACCAGGTGATCTTCGCGGGCGTCGGGATTGCCGGTGCCGTGATCGCGGTGACGCTCGAGGGCCGCGGCGAGCTCGAGCGGTCGGAATGGGGCTGGTGGACGGCGCGCGTCGGCGGCGCACTCCTGGTGTGGAGCTGGTGGTCGTCGCGCAACTTGCTCCGCAAGAAGTGATCAGGAGCGCAGGCGCACGATGATCGCGATGACCGCCAAGGTGATCGCCGCGACCGCGAGCACGAGCCGCGCGATCTTCGCCCAATCCGTGGGCGAGTTGCCGATCACGACCTCGGGTCGCTGGCCATGCACGATCGCGCGATACGGTCGTCCGCGATAGCGATAAGCGAGCACCCACGCGGGCAACGCGATGCGGTCAGTGGTCTGGCCCTCGATCAGACACGCGACATGAATGTTGCGAAATCGACGGCCAGGAATCGCAGGCTCGACGCGCGTCTTCGCAGTCGCCGTGATCGCGCGCTGAACGATCGCGCGCCCCGCCGAGCGCTGCGCATCGAAGCTCTCGATCATCGCGGGTGCCGCGCCCTCCGCCTCCGCGTCGATCGCAACTGCCGCGCGCAGATCGTAGTACGGGGTCAGCAGTCGGCACTCCTCGCGACCGAGCCCACGAGATGCGGGAACCACGACGGCATCGAACCGCATCGGCACCTGACCCGAATGTGGGGACCACGCCGAGCGATGCGCGCCGTGGTCGGAGTCCGCGGTCCACGCCACCGTCGCCTGCGCGGACACCAGCCAGCCGGCCCAGCACAGCGGCGTCAGCGATTCGAGCACGGCCTCGTCGCGCAGTGCCGCAGGGGAGAACGAACCACGCTTGCCGAGCCAGCCGCGCAGCGACGCCTCTGCGCCTTCCCGGCTGACCGAGAACGGTACCCGCAGCGCCGCGACCTCGATCGGATCGAGTGGCTGCTCGATCGTCATCGTCGCCCCGCAGAACCCGCAGTGCGGCGCGCGCCGCGATGCATCGAAGGCCACCGCTGCGTTGCACTCGGTACAGCGGAGGATCTGCGCACGCACCAGCCGCACCGGCGAGCGGGTGACCGGCACCGGCAGCGCGCAGATCGCGCACCGTAGATCGCCGAGCTCGAGCGGGGTCGAGCACCGCGTGCACGCCGTCACGGCGGACTCCCATGAGCGAGGTAGATGAGCACGGCGATCACCGCGAGCACGAGCCCGATCGCGATGGCGATCTTCCACCACGCGAGCGGGACCTTGCCCGCGATCCTCCCGGTCTGGCCGTTGATCACGACCCGCAGCGGTGCTCTGTCGTCGCGATAGCGCACGGCGAACACCCAGACCGGCACGAGGATCGGATCGAGCGACTCCCACTCGACGGTGGTCCGCCACGCCAGGTCACTGTAGCTGTCACCCGGCATGAACGCGCGGAGCTTGTCGCCCACGGCGTCGATCGCCTCGCTGCGCGATGTCCGCGAGCACGCTTCCGCGTCGCGCGAGTACTCCTCCTGGATCCAGCCGCTGACGAGCGCGGGCGTGAACCGCCGCAGCTGGCGCAAGTCGAACGGTTCGAGCGCGGCGAGCGTGCGCTGATCGAGCGCTGCGGACGCGCTGATGATGACGTCCGTGACGTAGCCGACGTGCTGTCCAGACAGCACGCGATACTCCGTGCGGGTCACCGAGCGCATCTCGGTCTTCTTGGTGCCGAGCTCGTCCGTGATCGTCTTCGTCTCGATCTCGGTGTAGTGCTCGCCGATCTGCGCGGTGTAATCCGAGCGTGCAACGGCGGAGTACAGGTACGCAGGCAGATACACGCCACGCAGATCCTCGACCCGAGCGTGCCGGACGGAGGGATCGGCAAAGATCGAGCGCCGGCCGAGCCAGTCGAAGAGCCGGTCGCGCGCCCACCGCGCGTCCCCCGTGAACGCGACCGCGAAGGCGGGATCGGGCCGCCCCAGTGCCGGCCGCTCGATGAAGCTCGGGCTCGCACAGTAGGGGCAGGTGTCGGTGCGCACGCCTGCAAACGCCAGCCCGGCACCACACTGCTGGCACGCGAACGTGACCGTCACCGAGAGGACCGTACCCCGACCCGAGCCGCCGTTGATCGACACCACACGGCGAGGGTCCCCGGGTGGCGGGCGATCCGGGAGTGATGGCACAAATTTGGACTCGAACGCGTCACGGCGCGATCATTGTCCTGGAACAAGCGGATCCCCCACCGCGTTCGTGGAAGTAGAGGTCGTACATGCTCGCGGTCATCGGTAACGTCATCGCAGGTCTCGGATGTCTCGGTCTCTTCGCGGCGACGTTGCGCCTGACAAAGCCTACCAAGCGAGCATAGACTCGT
>JAYUYE010000783.1:0-3390 GCA_043752985.1 Myxococcales bacterium | reverse complement strand
AGCGTGCGCACTGGACCTTGATCGGTGCAGTCGTCCTCGCGGGGGCGAGTGCCGCCACGTTCGGCTACAGCTTTCATCGCGCGGACAACGCCAGCGACCTGCGCGGCGTGCTCGACGAGCGACCGTGGACCGAAGCAGAGCTTGCCACCTACACGAGCGATCGGGACGCCGCAGGGTTCTGGCGCAATGCCTCGATAGGGCTGTTCGCCACCACCGTGATCACCGGCGCGATCGCCGGCTGGCTGTGGTTCGACGACGTGCCCGAGCAGACGCCCTAGTTACTGCAGAACCATCGGCAGCAGCAGCAGCGGTTCGGTCGAGCTCTTCTTGCCGGCCTTCGCTGCGGCTTCCGACTTCGTGCCGCTGACGTTCCACGACTGCGAGCACAGCGGCTTACCCGACGCGCTGTACTCGCCGACCATCACGAACGCCAGGATGCCCTCGGGAGTGATCTTGCCGGCGACCGAGAACACACCGGTCATGCCGTCGAGCGACGTGTTGCCGCTCTTTGACTTCGCGCTGACCTTGCCGGCCTTGCCGGCCGAGCCTTGCATCAACGGCGTGCGGTTGATGTCGACCGTCACGCTGGTGCCCTTGACCTTCACCTCGAGCTTGCCGGCGGGGTACCTCAGCGGCGACGTGCAGTTGGTCGACACCTCCTCGTACTTCACGTCGTAGATGCCGGCGACGTCCGCGGACGCCACCGCCGTGGCCGACATGAGGGCTACGATGGCGAGGATGGTGGTGCGCATGGTCAGTCTTGAGACGCCGCCCGGGGCGTGCGGATTCATTCCACATTATGCCAGAGCTGCCGGCACTTGCGCGAGTGGTGGGCGCCGGGCCGGGCTCAGGGCTTCCGGGCGGTCCGCGGCGGGTCGCGATAGACGTACATCGTCTTGACCGACCGGACCTCGGAGCTCGAGCGCGCGACCACGGTGACCATGTTCGACCCCGGCCACAGCGGCAGGTCGGTCGCGAAGTCGAGCGACTTGTCGTTCGCGCCACCACGGTTGGACCGGTAGAACACCTTGCGGCTTTCGATCTTCGCGCGCTGGTTCGACACGAAGATGTAGACGTCCTCGACGTGGTTCTCGTCGGTCACCGCGCCGGTCATCCGGTAGGTCTCCGCACTGGTCTCGAGGCCCTTCATCGTCAGCGAGATCACCGGGGGCGTGGAGTTCCACGTCGCGGTGAACGAGCCGGAGCCGGAGCCACCCGACGACAGCGCCGAGCTCGGGATGAACCCGACGCGCGTGCCGCCCTGGTTGAGCTTCACCTTCGTGAACGGACCGAACGTGCCGAGCGCGGCGTAGCTCGCGCCCTTGGCCGCGGTGCCGACCTGGCTCGCGTCCTCGGCCGCGCCCGACTTGATCGTGGTCGCCGCCTTCACGGTGACCTCACCGCGCGCGGGCTGCCCCGTGACCGACGGCGCGATCTTGAACTTCAGCTTCTGGCTCGTCTGCACGTCGAGCGCGGAGTCGTACGCCATGAGCTCGACGATCATCTCGTCGCCCTTGAGCGTGGCGTCGGTGGTGAGCGGGAACTCGATGTCCCTGACCGCGTTCGGGGGCAGGGTGTCCTTGAGCTCGAACCGCGACTTCGCGAGCGTGACGCCGTCACCGGTCGCGTTGCGGAGCAGCACGGTGGCATCGGACGTCGCGCCGGCGCCGGCGTTCTTGACCTGCACCTGGAGCTTGAACTTCTCGCCCTTCTGCACGAGGCCATCGCCGTTGCCCTCGTCGATGAGCTGGTACGCGTACGCGAACACGGGGCGCGGTGCGGCCTCGATGCGGACCTCTGCCGGAGACACGCGGGCCGTGGCGTTGCGCGCTTCCTTGACCTCGAGGCCGAGGCGATCGACGCGGTCGAGCGCGTCCTTGGGAACCTGCATCTTCGCGGTGAACGTCCGGGTCTCGCCGGCGTTGACCTTGCCGATCGGCAGCTCGGTGTCCTCGAACACCGGGTCGTCGCCCTGGACGCGAGCGAGCACGCGATACGCCGGCGCGGTGCCGATGTTCTTGACCGTCGCGACGACGCTGACGATGTCGCCGGCCTTGAGGTTCTGCGCGGGCACGGTCGACAGCGAGACGTCGAGGTTCGCCGAGCCGGCCTGCTGGTCGAGCACGCCCGACCAGTCGACGCCGATCTTCGAGAGCTCGGCGACCAGCTTGGTCTCCTCGGCCGCGCGGACCTTCTGCACGAGCTTGGACGCCGCGCCGATCAGCTTGGGCCGCGACGACGTGTGCATGCTCGACGCGAGCTCCTTCGCGAACTTCATCTCGAAGTCCTCGACGATCTCGTCGTCATCCGGGCCGTCCTCGTCCTCGAGCGGCGGTGCGACCGGCGCATCCCCGGCGCCCGGCGCAGGCTTCTTGCGCTCGACGATGAACCCGATCTCGTGAGTCGGCTTGTCGGTGTCCTTCGCATAGGTCGACACGAGGTGCGCGTCGAGATCCTTCTCGCCGTAGCTGCGCGAGGGCGCGAGCAGGCGGACGAAGTCCTGCGGAGAGTCGTTCTTCTCGGGCACGTACATCCGCTGGAGCTGGATGTCGGGGACGATGCCGAGGTTCTGGATCGAGCGATCGCCCGGCGTCAGGTACTGCGCGATCGTCAGCTTGAGCTTGCTGCGGTCTTCGTTGTCGTAGAGCTCCTGCACCGAGCCCTTGCCGAACGTGCGCGTGCCGACGATGACCGCGCGGTCGAGGTTCTTGAGCGCGCCGGCGACGATCTCCGAGGCAGACGCGGAGCCACCGTTGACCAGACAGACGAGCGACGACGTGGTGTCACCGAACCCGTGCTCGGCGCGGCGCGCCTCGCGGTCGCGGCCCGAGACGGTCGTGACCACGGTGCCCGAGTCGACAAACAGATCCGAGAGCTGTACCGCTTCCTCGAGCAGGCCGCCCGGGTTGTAGCGAAGGTCGAGGATCCACGACGTCGCGCCCTTGCCCGACATCTCGCGCATTGCATCGGCGACGTCGCCCGAGATGCCCTTGGAGAACTGCTTGACCTTGATGTAGCCGACGCCCTTGTCGAGCAGCTTGTGCTCGACCTGCAAGACGCGAATGATGTCGCGGATCAGATCGAACCGCAGGAGGTTCGCTTCTCCCTTGCGCTCGATCCACAGCGTGACGCCGGTCTTGGGGTCACCGCGCATGCGATCGACTGCCTCGTTCGACGTCAGATTCTCGGTCGGCTCGCTGTTGATCTTGACGATGTGGTCGCCGGCCTTGATCCCCTTGCGCGATGCCGGCGTGTCCTTCATCGGCTTCACGACGGTGAGCTTGCGCTCTTTCATCCGGATCACGATTCCGAGGCCACCGAACTTGCCGCTCGTCGACACGTCCATGTCGCGCGCCTGCTCGGGGTCCATCAGGACCGAGTGCGGGTCGA
>JAYUYE010000782.1:0-3394 GCA_043752985.1 Myxococcales bacterium | reverse complement strand
GCACGATCGGTGGTGCGCCGCGAGCGCGCGGTGGCTGGGGCGGCGCGGAGTCCGATCGCAACGGCGCGTACGAGCTGGTCGGGCTTCGACCGGGCATGTACCGGATCGAGTCGAGCAGCGACAAGGGACTGTCGCCGAAAGACGGGTTTCGGATCGAGGTCGCGGCCGGCGCGACGATCGAGCAGGACCTGGTGCTCGAGGACGGCGGGACGATCAAGGGCGTGGTCGTCGACTCGACCGGTGCGCCGGTCAGCGGCATCGACGTGCACGCGCGGCTGACCGCCGGCGGTGGACGCGGCTGGGGCGACGACAAGTCCGACGAGACGGGCGCGTTCACGCTCGAGGGACTGCGACCGGGGGAGTACCGGGTCACCGCGCAACGCGGGTGGACCACGACGTTGCGCAAGCCGGGCACCACCGATGATGCGAAGCAGGGAGAGAAGGCCACGGTGCGCCCGAATCAAGCGGCGACGGTGCGGCTCGTGGTCGAGGCGCTGTCGGGGGTGATCAAGGGAACCGTGGTCGACGGTGCAGGCGCACCGGTGAGCGATGCGTTCGTGTCGGCCGCACGCGAGTCGGATGCCGCGGGTGCAAAGAATTCGAGCGTCGGCGATACGCGGTGGTCCTGGGACGACAAGCCGGTGCTGACGACCGTGGACGGAGCGTTTGCGATCACGAAGCTGCCGCCCGGCGTGTACACGATCCGTGCATATCGCCGCGGTGGTGGCGAAGCGGTGGCGGAGCACGTCGCGATCGGCGGCACGGCAAAGCTCCAGATCAAGCCGACCGGATCACTCGCGGGAATCGCGCGTCGCGCGGGCACCACGCTCGAGGAAGTCGAGCTGTCGATCCAGGACAAGACGACCGGGTTCTGGCGCACCGAGACGTTCTACATGACCGGCGGGCAGTTCATCGTTCATGATCTGCCGAGGGGCGCGTTCCAGATCACCGTCGAGAGCGCGGGTGCGCAGAAGCTGATCGAGGTCGCGCTCGCCGAGGGCGAGGCGAAGACCGGCGTGACGGTCGAGCTCGAAGCGCTGCGCACGTTGACCGGCAAGGTCGTCGAGCACGGCACCGGGAAGCCAGTCGCCGGCATCCGGATGTACGCGATGCCGGTGACGGGCGGCGGCGGGTTCTCGTGGTCTGCGAGCGACGAGACGAACATCAGCGACGAGACCGGCGCCTTCAAGATCGAGAATGCACCGCCCGGCAAGATCATGGTGCGCGGCATGCCGAAGGACACGCGGGAGAGCGACTACGGCGTGCTCGCGCTGATCCGGACGCCGGAGGGAACCGACCTCGGCACGCTCTCGATCCTGAAGAAGCGGGTCAAGGCGGGCGAGGCAGTCGGCGAGCTCGGCATCAACTTCGCCGAGCAGCCACCGGGCACGCCCGAGGACGAGCGGCAGTACAAGGTCAGCTGGATCGATCCGGCGGGCGCGGCGGCCAAGACCGAGCTCAAGGTCGGCGATGTCGTGACGTCGGTCGATGGAATCGAGATCACCGGTGCGAGCTCGAACCAAGCGTGGGTGCTGATGCGCGCACCGCCGGGCACGAAGCTCGCGTTCGGTCTCGCGCGCGGAGTCACGCTCACGGTGACGCTGTCTGCGCCTTGACGATGTTACCGTCGGTGCAATGCGCTGTTTCCTGATCGTGGTCGTCCTCGTGGGCTGCAGCTCGAAGACCCCGCCCGCTCCCGTGAACGCCGCGCCATCGCCGCTTGCGGTCGCCGCGGCACCGACGCCACCGGCGCCGACGCCGCGGGAGCCAACTCCGGCGAGCGAGACCGCCGAGATGACCGAGCTGCCGCGCGAGGAGCCAAAGGATCTACCGTGCGAGCCGCGGATGGAGAGCTGGCCAGAGGGGCTGCACGATCGCTATCTGTTCCACGACGAGAAGACCGAGCTCGGCGGCTACAAGACCAAGGCCGGCGCCATCGTGATCAAGGCGCGGTTCCGCGAGGCCTATCCGTTCGGTCCGGGCGGCATCGCCGCGGTCAACGATCAGAAGGTCGGCTTCGGCTTCATCGATCCGAGCGGCAAGGTGATCGCGAAGGCACACGCGATGGACAATGGCCCCGACTACTTTCAGGACAAGCTCGCTCGCATCATCGGCACGAACAAGAAGGTCGGCTTCATCGACTCCACCGGCAAGATCGTCATCCCGCCGAAGTTTGACCACGCCATGCCGTTCTGCGACGGCACCGCGCAGGTCGAGCTCGAGGGCAAGCCGCTGACGATCGACAAGACCGGCGCGGTCGTGAAGACGAATCCGTACCGCTAGGCCGCGCGCGCGATCGTCGACAGCTTCTGCGCGAGACCGTGGCGGTAGAACCGGCGCAGCTCGCCGAGCATCTCCGGGATCCGGCGACGCGCGATGAACGCGTCCTCGAGGTACGCGGCATAGCGGTGCGCGTTGTCATTCGCGGCGCGGTAGCGATCGTGCTCGTCGTCGTCGAGGTCGAGCTCGTACTCTGCATCGCCAAACAGCCGGCGGCGCAGCGTCGCTGATTGCTCGACCTCGGGTCCGTGGACCAGGAGGCACGTGACGTACTTGTCGACCTCCGCCTGGAGCTCGAGCTCGACCTGACTGACCGGGCGTTCGTGCCGCGCGCACCACACCGTGTAGATGAAGTGGCTCACGCCCTCGACCGCGAACAACAGATCCTGGAAGTCGTGGTCGCGCGCGTCGAGGCGCTCGATCACCGCCGGGTCAATGTAGAGCGCGACGTTCAGCTCGCCGTCCGCCTCGATGACGAGCAGCTGCTCGCGCGGGCGGCGCGCGTCGACCAGCTCGTCGCGGACCTTGGTCCCGACCACGAAGTCGCCGACGTCGACCCCGATATCGACGCGGTAGAGTGACTCGAGCCCGCGCTGAACGCGCGAGAGAGTCTTCACTACTGGATCATCCTGGTGCCCGGGTCAACGAGGACGCCGGCGGCCTTGAGCTTCTGCTCGACCCAGTCCTCGCGCGTGCGCAGCCAGGTCTCGTAGAGCTTGGCGACATCGGTGGTCGCGTTGAGCTCCGCGAGCGTGGTGCGCTTGCGAACTTCCATGAGGACATCGACGAACCGCGGGAACTTGTCCGCGAGCTCCTCGTAGACCTCGGTCAACGACTTCGCGGCGGACATCGAGCGCGCCAGCTGCGTGTATGCGTTCTGTCCGAGCGAGACGTAGTACTCGGCCTGGACCAGCGACCGGGTCAGCGACTCGGAGAAGAAGCCGGCCACATAAAGCGACGTATCGCCGACCTGCTTGAGGTTGCGTACACGCTCGCCAGGATCGGTGACCTGCTGCGCGAGCTTCATGCCGAGCGGCTCATCGGTCAGCCGGGCCTTGGTGAAGTCACCGAGGAGACCTACGAGGTACCAGCTCGCGGGTTCGGAGGCGTCGAG
>JAYUYE010000781.1:0-3401 GCA_043752985.1 Myxococcales bacterium | reverse complement strand
TGCACGCCGAGACCACGACCATCGCCCCCAGGAAAGCTCGCATGCGCGCGGTCATACCAATGTTAATTGGTCCAGCCAATCTCGATGAGGGTCACATGTCGATGACAGCCGGAGCCATGGCTAATCGACTGGCCACCCATGCCACGCGGAACTCGCCGGAATCTCGACGCGGCGCGTGACGATTCCATCGCGTGGCCAGGACTGGGTTTTGCTTCGAGCCTGTCCAATGCGTACCCCGATGTTCTGCGCCCTCCTGATGATCTCGACCGGCTGTCTTAATGACGAGGGGAAGGGCGAAGAAGAAGAGCTGCTGGATGACTCGAAGGCGGACTCCCAGCTCCGCCCCACCGATCACGGCGGGCTCGACTTCGCGGCCCCCGTCCACTCCGCGATCAGCGCGAGCGAGCGCTACCACGCCTGGACGTTTGACCTGTCGCAGGACGCGCACGTCGAGCTGACCACGGGCTACTCGGTGCTCGGCCAGCGCCGCACCGACACGGTGCTCTATCTCTACAAGTTCCGCGCCGAGACCAACAGCTGGGGCCCGTACATCGCCCGCAACGACGACTACGGCTCGACGATCTATTCGCAGCTCAAGCGTGACCTCGGCGCGGGCCGTTATCGCGTGCTGGTCAAGGGGCACTCCGCGACGACGCTCGGCAAGTTCAAGGTCACGGCCGGCTGCGATGGCGACGGCTGCATCCCGTTCGATCCGAACGGCTGCCTGTTCGGCGACAACTACAACGACATCCCGGGCAACCCCGCGCTCCACGTGATCAGCGAGCTCGACCTCACGGCGGCGAACCTCGCGATGCTGACGCCGCTCGATCGGCAGCGCGTCGTGCGCGCGGTCCAGGAGTCGTCGCACACGGACGTCACCACCGCCGAAGAGGCGCTCGGGCGTGTCGATCAGGGCGAGATCAACATCACCTGGATCGCCGAGCCCGCCGCGCAGCGCCAGTTCGTCGCGTACGAGTACGGCGCGGGCGACAGCTCCTACGGCGCGATCTTCGCCAAGACCGACGACTCGCGGGCGACCAGCATCCACGACGGCGACCTCTACAACTGCGTGGTCAAGCGCGAGGCGTGTCTGCTGCCCGACGACTGGAGCGCCATGCGCGCCGATCCGACGTACGTGCGCACCAGCACGCGCGTGGTCACGCAGGCGAGCCAGCTCACGGGCATCGCGATCCAGCAGGCACTCGGCGCGTTCCGCCAGTCCTACGAGGGCGTCACCACCGTCGCCGGAGGTCTCGCGATGGTCGACAGCAACGAGCTCAACGTCGTGACGTTCCGCCATGCTCCGACCGGCACCCTTGTCGACGTGTTCGAGTACGGCGCGGGCGACACCTCGGTCGGTGCGATCTACTTGCAGGGCACGACGACGTTCGCGGGCGTCATCAACGACCTCTCGATCGAGAACTGCGCGCTGTTCCAGTAGCTCTCAATCGACCCAGTGTGCCACCTCGCTGTGCGCTCGGACCTGACGAGCGCACAGTGGGATCGGCTGGAGTGATCGCACGACGGACTTGAAGATCTCGTCGTGTGTGCTCCCCGCAGCATCGAGCCGCATCGCGTAGGTGTAGCGATCGTCCTCGATCGCGATGAGGCGATGGGTGAGGCCGTCGTACTGGTAGACGAGCAGGTGCCCCGCGAGTCCGTGAAGCCCCACGGTCTCTCGTGTCGCATGGGAGCCAATCGCGACGGCGACCTGATCTACCCACGCCTCCGCGGACACGATCCGGTTCGGCATCGCCGGGAACACCGTGATCATCGCGCGGTCACGCGGATGATCGGGCGCGAGCCATTCCGCGGCGAACCCTCGAGCTTGTACCTGCCAGTTGGCCGGCGCGATGTACTCGAAGCGCCGCCGGCGGATGCCGAGGAAGTGCGAGTCGCCCCGCGTGAGCTCGCGGACCGACGCAGCGAACATCGCGAACTGGTCGGGGTCGAGGCAGTACCCGGCGGTCAGCGCGTACGCGTCATCGAGAAACACGATGCCGAGATCGCGCTGGACCGGCTTGTCGTCGACCGAACCGTGGATCGTGATCGCGGCTGCGTGCTCGCCTTCGATCGTGACGAGTCGCTCCCACGCGCCGGCTCGCTCGATCCGGAACGAGCTCTCGCGGGCAAATTCCTCGTCGAAGATCGCGGACGCGGACAGCAGCGGCGTCTTGCGCTCGTCGTAGCGAATCGCGCCCTGCGCCGTGCCCGCCGGTGGAACCAGCGCGATCTGGTTGCCGTTCGCGTGGCGCGTCCACCCTGGCGGCTGGCCGATCAAGGCGTCATCCAGTTCGCGAGATCCACCCCGGTCTGCATCGCCGACCCGAAGCAATTGCTGGCCGCGTTCAGGGCCGCGCCTGGGATTCCAGCGACTGCGTTACCGAGGCCGACCGCCGTGCTTCCGATCGCGAGCGGCACGCCGAGCAGCGACGTGATGCCGGCCGTGGTGTATCCCGCGGCTCCGCCGACCTTGTTGCCGATCGCACGCTGCCACGAGCCCTGCTCGCCGCCGATCGCCTCCGTCACGCTCTCGTCGGCGCCGACCGCGAGATCGGAGCCCCAGTCCGAGATCGAACGGTTCTTCCCCTTGTCGTCCGCGAGCCAGTCGAGGTTCTCCATGTTCTTGTCGCCGTAGCGGCCGAGGCCGTAGCCCGCGGTGCCTGCACCGACGACCGCCGCCGAGCTCGCGAGGAACGTTCCCAAACCCGCGGCCCCTGCGCCGCCGCCCCACGTAGCGCCGACCCCTATGTCCGCACCCAACCCCATGCCACCGCCGGCCGATGCGAGGTTGCCAAGGAAGCCGGTCGCACTGGGAGCGATCGTTCCGATCGCTCCGCCCACGGCACCGACGGCACCGCTGAACATGTTTCCCATTCCTGCCCACTGGTCGGCGCCCGACTTGGTCTCGTCCGTCCAATCCTGGTAGCCCTGATACGCGCTCAGCGCGCCGGTCACGCCACCGAGAAAGTTGAAGCCGCGCTGGACGCCCATTGTTTCCTTGAACAAAGGAGCGCCAGCAGTGAGGTCCACATGTGACCCGGCCATGAAGCCGCCGCCCTCGAACCCTCCACCAAGGTTGAAGATGGACGTTCCTTGGTCGAGAGCCTGGACGATGTTTCCCCCCATTCCCAGGATATCGCCGGCCTCGCCGACGTCTTCCCCAGGACCGAGGCTGTTGTTGCTGACCGTTGCTTGCTCTCCCATATCTACAGGTGGAGGCAGCTCCGCTTTGTCGCATCAAAAGATGCGGATTTCGGCAGTTACCCGGGCAGCGGTATGTCGCGCGCGGCGAATCGCGGGCGGTAGTCGCGGTCGATCGTCTTCGCGAGGATCTCGGCGTAGTCGCGCGGCGGGGCCAAGCCCCAGGCGCGATCCTCGGCGGTCATCGTGCCGTCATC
>JAYUYE010000780.1:0-3401 GCA_043752985.1 Myxococcales bacterium | reverse complement strand
TTGCGGATATCCGGGCTGCGGCTGCGCCAGATAGCCGTGCGCCGGAGGCGATGCCTGCGCTGGAGCGAAGGCCGGCTCGGGCCCCGGCTGCATGAGGGTCTTGGCGTTCTGCGCGTTCGGCGTGGCGAGTCCTGCACCCGCTGCGGCCATCTGGGCGCTCGGCGACGACGAGGGCAGGCCCTGCGTCGTGGAACGCCCACCTGGCGGCGGCTTTGGCGGGCGCGATTGCGGCGGCATGCCCGCGGTCGGCGTCCGCGACGCGGCCGCTGCAGCTCCGGCCATCGGGGCCGACGACTTCGCATGGAACATCGCGGACATGGGGGTGGCGCCCGGGACATCGAGCTCGCCGAAGATCTCGGTCGGAGCCTCCTCGCCGAAGTCGCCGTCACCCTCGTGATCGCCGTCCTCGGAAGACGGTCGATTCGACGATGGCGGCGCGGTGACGGCACCGCGCGATGCCGGCGATCCGAGCGCGGGACCTATCGACGGCGACGCCTTTGCGGCGAGCGCGGCCTCGAGATCATCGAACGTCGGGCTACCGAGCTGCGTCGAATCGCCCTCGGGCTCGCCTGCTTCGCCGAGTGTCTCGACGACGTCGACCTTGGCGACCGCCGACGGTACGCCGGCGATCAAGCCATCGCGGCCAACGCGCTTGTACGTCTCGAGGAGCGCGCGCTCCTTGTCGATCTCGCCGGTGAAGACTTCCTTGAGCCAGCTCGCCAGCGACTTCGCCGTGAACACGACTTCCTGGCTCATCAAGAAAGCCTGGAGGTCGGCGAGCATCTCGCTGCACCACTGGTAGCGATCGTCGACGTCCTTCGCGAGCGCCTTCATGATGATCCGCTCGATCGCTTCCGGGATGTTCGGATTGATCGCGCGCGGATTTTGAACGTCGACGTTGCGGACCTTCTCGAGCGTCGAGAAGTCGGTCTCACCCTGGAACAGGCGCTCGCCGGTCAGGCACTCGTAGAGCATCGTGCCGATCGCAAAGATGTCGCTGCGGCGATCGAGTGGCAGACCGCGGACCTGCTCGGGCGACATGTACCCGAACTTGCCCTTGAGCACGCCGGCCATCGTGCGCGAGTTCCGCGACGTCGCCTTCGCGATGCCGAAGTCGATGACCTTGACCTCGCCCTCGTACGACACGAGGACGTTTTGCGGGGAGCAGTCGCGGTGAACGATCTCGAGCGGGCGGCCGAGCGGGTCGCGCTTGCGGTGCGCGTAGTCGAGACCCTCGAGCACCTTCGCGATCGAGAAGCAGGCCATCTGGATCGGCATCTGCTGCTTGATCTTGCGGAGCCGATTCTGGATCTGGAGCAGGTCCTTGCCCCAGATGTATTCCATCGCGATGAAGTGCGAGCCGTCGATCCGGCCGAGCTCGAAGATCTGACAGATGTTCGCGTGCGCGAGCTGTCCGGCGATCTTCGCCTCGTCGATGAACATCTTGATGAAGTCGCGGTCCTCGCCCATCGTCGGGAGGATTCGCTTGATCGCGATGATCTTCTCGAAGCCCTCGACGCCGTAGGACTTCGCTTTGAAGACCTCCGCCATCCCGCCCACGCTGATGCGGTCGAGCAGGAGGTATTTCCCAAATGGGACGGGTTGCCGCACTCCGGGATGAATCGTATCTGAGCCGGCTTCCAGATCTCAACGAAGAAGGGGCCTATACGCCTCGGCTAACCGGCGACAGTTCGGGTGCTGCTCGGGTGTCCCGTGGTTGCGTAGCCATGGGCTGATCCCCCCAATCGCATGTGGGACGATCAGAACCAGCCCGCAACCCCAATGAAGCTCTCGTGGGCGGTCTGTGTGACGAACGGCTGGATGCGCTGCTCGCGGGTCTTGCGCCGATATCCTTGTACACCGTCGTACACGCCGTACGCGTAGGTCAGAATCAACCCGACGCCAGTGACGATGTTGATCGTCCGCAGCTGCGAGGCGGCGCTCGCGCGATCTTTCGCATCATCGCAGGTCAGGCTCGAGCCCGCATCGCCGCTCACTTCGGTGCACCACGAGCGCAGGATGAAGAAGCTCGAGACGTTGCCGATCAAGAACGCACCCATGATCCCACCGACGAGGAATCCCTTTGTTCGCTCGCCATTCTGGAACTGACCGAGCGGCGGAAGGAGCGTCTTCAACCAGGTTCGGTTCGGGCGCTTGCGGCGCGCGCGCAGCTCGGCGTTGTGCTTCGCCTTCACGTTCGAGAAGAACGTGATCACCTCGGGCGGATACAGCGTGGGGTCGAGCTGGCCGTCGAGATCGATCCGCAGATAGGCCAGGAAGTGGGTCTCGGCGGTCGGCTTGTCGCCCGTGAAGAAGGCCGTGAGGCCGGCGAGTCGATGCGCCTCTGCGAGATCTGCGGATGCGAGCTGTCGCGCGAGCAGAGGTTGGACCAATGCGTCGACCGTGGCCCAGTCCCCCGCGGTGGCCGCTGCGTTGCCGTCGCGGAGGACGTCGGACGCCGGTTGCGCGGCCGCGGGTGCGGCGAGCGCGACGAGGACCACGATGCAGAGTCTTCTCAGCGCCATCCCGCCACGCTCCGTTTGACGTGCGGTCGCATGATGTCGACGACCTCGCGCGCGGTGCGCTCTGCGAGTCGCTCCACGGTGAGCTGCTTGTCGCCGACGACCGTGTTCGTGGAGATCACGCGATCGAACACGATGCCGACGGCGTCGGAGATCCGGACGCGGACGCGCGCGCGAGCGAGCGGGATCTCGTCGACCTCGACCTCGAACGACAGGATCTCGAAGCCGAACGCGAGATCCTGGCCGCTCGACTTCACGGTCTGAGTCACGAGCTTCTTCGACATCCTATCCGCGTCGATGGGCGTGGGCTCGCGCAGGTGCTTGTTCGCCCACGTCGCAACCGCGGCGGTGAGCGGGGCACGCAGGCGCTCCGCCTCACTGCCCGAAGCGGCGAACGACACGAGCATCGGGCGCAGCTTTGAAGGCGCTCCGACTGCGGGCTGCCTGGCCTCGTCGGGTGGCTTGATCGCGGTCAGCGCCGGGCGCGTCGCGCCGAGCAGCTGGCGAACACTTGGCAGCACGCGGGCGGACAGATCGGCGGCGGCCTTGTCGATGTTCGCGAGCGTTGTCGCGGTCGCGTTCATCGTCGCGAGCACGGTGCCGTCGGCAGTCGTGCGGATGCGGACCGTCAGCACGACGGCTGTGCCTTTGCCGCTCGCGATCGTGCCGTCGACGATCAGCCGCGCGCGCTCCGGGACCGCCATCTTGCGGCCGACGACCACGACGTCGACGTTGCCGGCCACCAGCACGCGGGCAAGCTCGCTCGCGACCGGCTGCCCGTAGATCTCGAGCTTCTGATCCGTGTCGAGCGGTAGCAGGGCGATCGCTTCGTCGGCGTGCGCAACGCCGCTCGGAGCCAAGACGCCGAGAAGCCCGACG
>JAYUYE010000779.1:0-8358 GCA_043752985.1 Myxococcales bacterium | reverse complement strand
GATCGAGGCCGACCTTCTTGCCAACCTCGAGCATCTGATCGCGCGTCATCGACATCCGCTGCGCGTGAATTGCGGCGACGAACTCGAAGAATTTTCCCTGCGCGTAGGCCTCGAGCGCCAGGGTCGGCAGCTGCGGGCCCGGCGGGTTCGCACCGCGCTGGATGATCCGGTAGATGATCCGCACCCGCGTCGGATGGCGCTGCTGCAGCATCTCGAGCTGACGATACGCCGGCAACCGCGTCGAGCCGGTCACCGACGGTGCGAAGAACAGCTCGACGGTGACCAGTGCATGGGTTGGCCCGCGCGCGGGAGTCGTCGACGGGTCGTAGTGCTCGACGCGCACGACCTGCCCACCGGGTGCAGCGATCGCCGGCGGGAGGACCGCCAGCATGACTGCCGCGGCCAGCAGGCATGCGCTCACGAGGCGGAGGCTTCGGTCGGGGTAGCGGGCCTGGCGTCGTCGCGCTCCGCATCCCCGTCGTCGTGGTCGGAGTCAGGGTCGGTCGTTCCGGGAGTTGGGGAAGCTGCGGCCGCGGAGACCGGTTCATCGAGCGGCTCGACCGCCGGCCACAGATACGCGAAGTACAGCCCCGCGGACACGATCAACCCCAGGAACAGCGCGAGCACGAATGGTTCCCAGATCACGCCGCGATGATAGCGCGCCCCTGCGGCTGGTGTAGGCTCCGCAACGCATGTACCCCGCCGCCATCCTCCTATCGGCCGCGACCGCCGCGGGGACCACCGGGCTGCCGTTCGTCCACCTCGGTTCGTTCAAGCTGCCGGTCATCAACATCCCGATCCAGGCATTCGGGGTCATCGTCGCCGCTGGCGTCCTGATCGGTGCGCACCTGCTGCGCCGCTACGCCGAGTGGCACAAGGTCGGTGACGACAAGATCCGCGGCCTGACCGCGTGGATCACGGTCACCGGCTTCATCGGCGCCCACGTGTTCGACGTGCTCGCGTATCAGTGGCCCGAGTTCGTGCGCGACCCGCTGCTCCTGTTCAAGATCTGGGCAGGCATCTCGTCGTACGGCGGGTTCATCGGTGGAGCTGCAGGCTTCGCGTTCTATGTGTGGTGGAAGCGCTTGCCGCCACGACTGATGGCCGACATCGGCGTCGTCGGTCTGCTCCCTGCCTTCTCGATCGGCCGGATCGGGTGCACCGTCGTCAGCGATCACATCGGTCGCGCCGTCGATCCGACCGCCTGGTACTCGGTGCTCGCGATGGAGTACCCGCGGTTCGGCGACGCCGTTCTCCAGAACGGCGGCATCGCGCACCTCGCGCAGACCTATCCCGGCACGAGCCCGACCATTCTCGCGTGGAACCTCGGCCTGATCGAGCTGTTGTATCTGATCCCGGTCAACGCGCTGATCCTGTTCATTGCGTTCCGTCGCAAGCGCCCGCCGGCCGGCCTGATCGCCGTGGTGACCGGCATGGTGTACGCGCCGGTCCGGTTCTTCCTCGACTTCCTGCGTCCCGAGACGAGCGACCCGCGCTACCTCGGCCTGACGTTCGCGCAGTGGAGCTCGATCGCCTTCTTCGCGGCCGCGGCGTACGCGGCGAGCCGGATGCTCAAGAACGGCGCGGCGGCCGAGACGCTCGCGCCGACCTCGCGCGAGGCGCAGGAGATGCTCAACACGGAGCTCAAGGACGCCCCCGACGACACGGACGCCAAGAAGAAGCTCGGCGCCAAGGACGTGAAGGTGCCGACCGCCACGGCGAAGGAAGTCGACGACACCAAGGCCAAGGCTCGCGAGGAAGAGCGCAAGAAGGCGAAGGCTCTCGAGGACGAGCGCGTGGAAGAGAAGCGGAAGCAGGACGACGCCGACGAGATCACGGCCGCCGAGCGCCGCAAGAAGCAGGACGCGGAAGTCGCCGCCAAGAAGGCAGCGGCAGAGGCAGCGATGGCCGAGGCGGCCAAAGCAGCTCCGAAGGCCGACAAACCCCTCGATCCCGCGCCGAATCTCTCGACCAAGAAGCCGAAGAAGTAGCGGCGAGCTCGCGCGATCGTCAGCGACGCGCGCGACCCGCCGGCTTGTTGCCAGCGGTCGGCTTCGCGGGCTTCGTCGGCTTCGCGGGCTTCGTCGGCTTCTTGCCAGCGGTCGGCTTCTTGCCAGCGGTCGGCTTGTTGCCAGCGGTCGGCTTCGCGGCCTTCGCGGCCTTCGTCGGCTTCGCGGCCGACTTCTTCGCACTCGGTCGCGCGGCCACCTTGGCGAGCGCCTTGGTCGCAGGCGTCGCGGCCGGCCTGGTCTTGATCGGGGTCTTGGTCTTCACGGGTGCGGGGAGCCGCATCGGGCCGCTGCCCTTCGCGGAGGCCACAGCGCGCGGAGCGCTCGCAGCCGCCGTTCCGGGGACCGTCGGCGCACGGGTAGTCGCGATCGCCGGCGCGCTGATCTCCTGCGGCTCGCCGTCGCGTTGACCGGTGTTCTCGCGGTCCATTCCGCGGCCACCGCCACCGCCACCGCCGCCGCCGCCGCCACCGCCCATTCCACGGCCGCGACCGCCGCCGCCGCCCATTCCACGGCCGCCGCCGCGTCGGCGCTCGAAGCCGGGCTCCTCGTCGCGATCCCGGCGAGTCTCCATCTCGGTGATGATCTCGATGTCGTCCTGGCCCGTCAGCGCCTCTTGAGCGATCTTGAACAGCTCGTCCTCGCGCTCGACGTGGGAGCGGTGCGCCGCGGCGAGCCGGTTGGCGGCGTCGAGCAGCGACTTGCCGACATTGGGGCGGGCCTCGCTGGCGAGCTCCCTGGCCGCCGCGGCGACCTCGCCCTGCATCGCGATCTGGGTCGGGTGCTCGGCCGACAGGGCGGCGAGCTCGGCCGCGAGCTCGGGACGGCGGGTCGACAGGCGGGGAAACACCGAGCCTTCCTCGTCGAGGAAGTGGCGGGTCACGGCGCGCTCGAAGTAGGCGATGGCCTCGTGGACGCGGGCAATGTCGCCATCGTCGGGGCGGCCGGCGGCCAGGCGGCGCGCGGCCTCGAGCAGCCCCGCCATGACCTGGTCGTGACGGCGGTGCGAGCGCTCCAGTTGAGCGAGGCTGGCCAGCTCCATTCCTCCGAGGATCCATCAGCCAAAGGCCCCAGCACAAGCGGTCGGCGTCGTTGAAACGAAGGCCATTCGCTTGCTAGACCTATTCACCCCATATGGTCGAGAACGTCGTCATCATCGGAAGCGGACCCGCCGCACACACGGCAGCGATCTACGCAGCCCGCGCCAACCTCACCCCCCTCCTGTTCGAAGGGTTCATGGCGGGCGGGATCGCTGCCGGCGGCCAGCTGACGACCACCACCGACGTCGAGAACTTCCCGGGCTTTCCCGAGGGAATCTCGGGACCCGAGCTGTGCGAGCGGATGCGCGCGCAGTCCGCTCGGTTCGGGACCCGGATCTTCACGGAGACCGTGACCAAGGTCGACCTCTCGGACCGCCCGTTCCGGTTCTGGACCGACGAGCAGGAGGGCGCGGCGAAGACCGTGATCATCGCGACCGGCGCGACCGCGAAGCGCGATGACATCCCGGGCACGCGCGACGGCGAGCTCTGGCAGAAGGGCGTCAGCTCCTGCGCGGTGTGCGACGGCGCGCTGCCGATGTTCCGCAACAAGCCGATGTTCGTCATCGGTGGTGGCGACTCGGCGATGGAGGAGGCCGGGTTCCTCACGAAATTCGCGAGCAAGGTCTACCTGGTGCATCGCCGTGACGAGCTGCGCGCGTCGCAGATCATGCAGCAGCGCGCAAAGGCCAACCCGAAGATCGAGTTTCTGCTCTCGCACAAGGTCAACTCCGTCGAGGGTGGCGACGGCGTCGAGCAGGTCCGCGTCACCGATCTCAAGACCAACGTCGAGCGCGTGATCCCCGCCGCCGGCCTGTTCTTCGCGATCGGCCACATCCCGAACACGAAGTTCCTCGCTGGCCAGCTCACGTGTGACGACGTGGGCTACGTGGTGACCAGGCCGGGCACGTGCGAGACCTCGGTGCCCGGTGTGTTCGCCGCGGGCGACGTCCAGGACATGAAGTACCGCCAGGCGATCACCGCCGCGGGCTCGGGGTGCGCCGCGGCCCTCGAGGCCGAGCACTTCCTGTCCGCGCACTGAGGCCGGAATACGCGGCAGGGGCCGGCGGGTAGACCACCGAGACCCCTCCCATGTCACAATCCCTGTATCCCGTGAGCCGCGAGCCCAGTCCGCGTCATCCCAGTGAGTCGGGACTTCTGACCAAGGTCCTGGCCGTGCTCCTGCTGATCGTTGCAGGAGCGCTGGTCTTCACCGTGTATCAGCAGCGGCAGCAGTCGCCGCGCACGATGTCGGTCGAACCGCGGCCGATCTCGCAGCGCCCCGACGACAAGCTCGGTGCGGACGAACAGTCCACGATGGACGTGTTCGGCAAGTTCTCGCGATCCGTGGTCCACATCACGAGCCTCGAGACCCACCGCGATCGGATGACGCTCGACGTCAGCGAGATCCCGCAGGGCACGGGCTCGGGCTTCGTGTGGGATCAGGCCGGTCACATCATCACCAACTTCCATGTCGTCGCGCACGGCGACCGCGCGTCGGTCACCCTCAACGACGGTACGACCTACGCGGCGACGATCGTCGGCAAGGCGCCCGACAAGGACCTCGCGGTCCTCCGGATCGATGCACCGGCGCAGAAGCTATTGCCGCTGCCGATCGGGCAGTCGGCCACGCTCAAGGTCGGGCAGAAGGTCCTCGCGATCGGCAACCCGTTCGGTCTCGATCAGACGCTGACCACCGGCGTGATCTCCGGCCTCGGTCGCGAGATCAAGAGCATGACCCAGCGCCCGATCTATGACGTGATCCAGACCGACGCGTCGATCAATCCCGGCAACTCCGGCGGGCCGCTGCTCGACAGCTCGGGCCGCCTGATCGGCGTCAACACCGCGATCTATTCGCCATCGGGCGCGAACGCCGGCATCGGGTTCGCCGTGCCCGTCGACACGATCAACGCGATCGTTCCGCAGCTGCTCAAGCACGGCAAGCTCGTCCGCCCGGGCCTCGGCATCAACATCCTCTCCGATCAGATCGCGATGCAGCAGAAGCTCGACGGCGTCGTCGTGCTCGGCGTGGCGCCGGGCGGCGCGGCGGAGAAGGCCGGGATCCGCGGCTCGCGTCCCGCCAAGGGCGGCTGGGAGCTCGGCGACATCATCGTCGCGCTCGACGGGACAGAAGTTCACCGATCCAGTGATCTGTTCCGCGCGATCGATGCGCACAAGGTGGGAGACGAAGTCGATCTCACCGTCGTGTTCCAGGGCGCGCGCCGGACCGTCAAGGTAGCATTGCAACCAATCCCTTGAGCAGTCGTACCGTCCGCGCCGCTGCCCCCGATCAAATCGACGTCGCCGCCGCAGCGCAGCCGCGGCTGTATCAAGACACGGTGTGGCGCCGGGCGCGATCGTTCGCAGCATCCGCGTTCTTTGAAGGCCTCGCTGCGGCGGGCGCGCTGCATCCCGCCGCGAACCCGAAGCGCCATGGCGTCGAGGTCGAGCGCGATGTTTCGTATGGGCCCGGCCACGCGGACTGGCGCCGGCTCGATATCTACCGCCCCGTTCACCGCCCGGGTCCGTGGCCGGTCGTGTTCTACGTGCACGGCGGCGCGTTCCATCTCCTGTCGAAGGACACGCACTGGCTGATGGGCCTCGTGTTCGCGCGGTTCGGCTACCTCGTCGTCAACATCAGCTACCGGCTCGCACCGAAGCATCCGTATCCCGCGGCGATCGAGGACACCTGCCTCGCGTACAGCTGGATGGCGGCGCGGATCAAGGAGCTCGGCGGCGATCCCACGCGCATCGCCGTCGCGGGTGAATCTGCCGGTGGCAACCTGATCACCGCGCTCACCCTCAGTGCGTGCCAGCGCCGCAGCGAGCCGTGGGCGCGCGACGTGTTCGACTCCGGGCTCGTGCCACGCGCCGCGCTGCCGTTCTGCGCGATGCTCGAGGTCACGAATCCGGGGCGATTCTCCGAGCGTCGCAAGTTGCCGCGCTGGATCGACGGGATGCTGCGCGACGCATCGGAGTCATATCTTCACGGCTACCCGGCCGGTCCGAGCGCCGCGACCGAGCTCGCAGATCCGCTGCGCGTCCTCGAGGAGTCGGTCGCCGGGATTCGCATGCAGCCGCACTTCGATCGGCCGCTGCCACCGTTCTTTGCCCCCGTCGGTACGCGCGATCCCCTGCTCGACGATACCCGCCGCCTCGAGAAGGCCCTGCGCGCGCTCGATGTCCCCGTCGAGGCGCGGTACTACCCGGGCGGCATCCATGCGTTTCACGCGATGGTCTGGAATCCGGCGGCGCGGCGCTGCTGGCGCGATGCGCTCGCGTTCCTCGATCGTCACATGCGCCCCGTTGTCCCCGTTGCACCGTAGGTTTTTCGCGTGACGGCTCCCAAGCGCCGGCTCGGCCTCACCGTCACCGCGGCGATCGTGGTCGCCAACATGATCGGGACGGGCGTGTTCACGAGCGCCGGCTTCCAGTCCGCAGCACTCCACGATCCGATGACGATCCTCGCGTGCTGGGTGGCGGGCGGGATCCTCGCCTTGTGCGGCGCGGCGGCGTACGCCGAGCTCGGCTCGATGATGCCGCGCGCCGGCGGCGAGTACGTCTACCTCCGCGAGGCGTATCACCCGGTCGTCGGCGCCATGAGCGGCTGGGTGTCATTGACCGCGGGGTTCTCGGCGCCGATCGCCGCGGCATCGATCCTGTTCTCGATCTATCTGTCGACCCTGATTCCCGCGCTGCAGGGCGCGGAGCCATGGATCTCCGGGGTGATCACGATCGGCCCCCAGCAGCTCATTGCCCTCGGTCTGATCGCGGTGATCACCGCGCTGCACTCGTTCGACACCAAGGTCGGCGGCTGGGTGCAGGCAGCGTTCACCGGCGCGAAGGTTCTGCTGATCGTCATCATCATCCTCGCCGGCCTTTTGTTCGGTGAGGGCAACTGGAGCAACCTCGCGAGCCAGGCCGGTGGGCTCTCGAACATCGGCACGACCGCGTTCGCGACCTCGCTGATGTACGTCAGCTTCGCGTACTCCGGCTGGAACGCAGCCGCGTATATCGCGAACGAGGTCGAGCGCCCGGAGCGCAACCTGCCGCGCGCGTTGATCCTCGGGACCGGCACCGTGATGGTGCTCTACGTGCTCCTCAACCTGGTGTTCCTCTACGCGGTCCCGACGAGCGTGCTCGGAGGTGCGGCGGGCAGCGGACCCGTGATCGAGGTTGGCGACGTCGCTGCCAAGGCGCTGTTCGGCGACAGTGCCGGGAAGCTCGTCAGCTCGGTCATCGCGATCGCGCTCGTGTCGTCGGTCAGCGCGATGATCATGGCCGGCCCGCGTGTCTACGCGGCGATGGCCACGGACCGCGCATTGCCGCGTCAGCTCGCGCAGCATAACGAACGTGGCGTGCCGGTGTTCGCCGTGATCACCCAGGGCGTGGTCGCGAGCACCTTCGTGCTCATCGGAAATCTTGGCTCGCTGATCCGGTTCGTCGGGTTCACGCTCTCGATCTTCGCCGCGCTGACCGTCAGCGCCGTGTTCGTCCTGCGCGCCCGCGGTCACCGGGCGGCGTACCGCACGTTCGGTTACCCCATCACGCCGGTCGCTTTCATCGCGCTGTCCGCATGGATCGCGTACTCGCAGATCCGCTCGCAACCGAAGGAGAGCCTCGGCGTCGCGTGCCTGCTCGCGGTCAGTGCCGCGCTGTACACCGTGTTCGCACACGGCAAGCCGCCACGCGCCGACGAGTCGATGCCCGAGCTCGAGAGCACGGACATGCCGCCCAATGTCCTGACCGCGCGCGTGCACGAAGACGATTGATCCGCAGCGGCGCGCTGCTGCTGGCGGGGTCACGGCCGCCGCACGTTCGCTCCGCGCGGAACCGTGCAGCTCGCCAGCTCGGTGCTTCACGACGTGCCCGAGTTCGATGTGCGTGTAGGTGCGGCGACCGCTGCCGCGCGGTCGACCCTTTCGCCGGGTGGAGTGGGGCAAGAAGAAGAACGGGTGCGGTTGCCAGACGACGGACCGTAATGGTCCCCTGGTGGGGGCGGTCCTGGTCGGGATGCTGATCCTGCGCCGTCGGCGGGCCGATAACTTTCAGAGAGTTGGGACGGATCAGACCGCCGTCCCTCGGGGCGCGTTGAACACAGACACACAGGTCGTCTGAACCACGGGAGACACATGAGCAGGATCGGGATCACGCTGGGCGCCGCTGCGCTCGCACTCGCAGGGACCGCCGGCACTGCCGACGCCTTTTGCGGTTTTTATGTCGATGGCTCGGGCGCCAAGCTCGCTGCCGACGCCACCCAGGTCGTGCTGATGCGCGACGGCACCCGCACCGTGCTGTCGATGCAGAACGAC
>JAYUYE010000778.1:0-8364 GCA_043752985.1 Myxococcales bacterium | reverse complement strand
GCCGCGATCCGGAGCTCATGACCCGCGTGCTCACGCGCTATCTGCGGACCTGATCACGGCACGGCGCGCGACGCTTGCCATGCATTGATCGCGGCCAGCTCCGCGCGAGCCTGCGCGGGGAGCTTGCGGAGGAAGACGTACGCTTCCCCATCCGCAATTGCTAGCGCCAGGTGGCGCTCCGCATCCCCGGCAAGGGCGAGCGCGCGCGGGCGATCGCGTGCTCCTCCATCGGCCCACAGTGCCTGCGCCAGCGCGAACAGGGCGGTCGCTCGCGGGAACGGCTTGAGCGTCGTGCTGGTCAAGAGGTGATCGGCGAACGGTTCGAGGACATCGCGTGCTTCGCGGTAGCGCTTCGCGGCGACAAGAGCCTGACCGCGCGAGCGCGTGATCGGGTCGAGCAAAGACGCCGTCGCGGCGCCGCCGGCGGTCGCAAGATCGTGGGCGCGCTGCAGCTCCGTCACCGCCTCGGCCGCGAGCCCCATGCGAAGCAGGCAGGCTGCCCGCGAGAAGACGGCGTCGGCGATGCCGTTCGCGATCGCCGCGGGATCGAGCACTTCGCCGACGGTGGCGAACTCGGGCAGCGGTCGGCTCCACAGCTGCTCGGTCTCGCGGTACGCGACGGCGGCTTCACGACAGTTACCATCCATCTCGAGGGCGAACGCGATCTGCCCGGCCGTGTAGGCCTCGAACTTGAGCGAGTGCGCCGGAAGTGCGCGCATCATGACGAGCTGGCGGCGGCCGAGCGCGACGGCGCCCTCGAAGTCTCCAGCGCCGACGAGCTCGACGACCGTCTTGTCGAGGAGAGCCTTCACCAGGGCGGGCGGCTGCTCGTTCTCGCTGCGCATGACGATCTCGTTCGCGGCGTGCTGCGCTGCCATTGCCTTCACCAGATCACCCGCGGCTGACCACGCCACGTTGAGCCGTGAGTACGCGTGCACGAGGATCGGGCTGTCTGCTCCAAACCTCGCGCGCGCCAGGGCAACGATCCGCTCCTGGGCCGTCACCGCCTGGCGGAGATCGCCGCGGCTCGTCGCGACCGCGACCTCGGCCTCGAGCAGTGCATGTTCGATCGCCGGATCGGTGCCCGCGCGAGTGAGGGCACCGCGCGCCGTGGCGAGCAGCGCGTCGGCCTCGGCGGTCCGGCCGTGGATCACGCCTGCCAGCAACGCACCCGCGTGCGCACGGGTCAGATCATCGGCGGCCTGATCGGCGAGGATCAGCGTGCGGCGCAACACGGACTCGCCAGTGGTCGGGTCGCCACTCCAGCTCGCGACGCGGGCCTCGAGGAGCAGCGCGCGGAGCACCTGCGGAGCGTAGGCGAGAGTCTCCGCTCGCTGGCGCAGCGTCACGGTCGCGGCGGCCGAGACCGACGGCGCCCCCGCGAGAAGGCTGATGTCGAGCTTCGTGAGCTCGAGATCGAGAGCCGCGATCGCAGTAGCTCGCTGCGGCGGTGGAGGAGACTGCACGGCCGCCGCGCCATCGCAGCGCGCGAGCGAGGGCAAGCTCTGCACGGCCTCCGCCGGTCGCGGCAGCGCGACTGATGTCTGCAACAACGCGTCGATCGTGGTGTGCAGCGCATCGCGCGCGCGATCGAGGCACGCGACCTGGCGCTCGAACGTCGCGACGGTCTGCTCGCGACGCTGGTGCGTCGCCACGCACGCAGCGATCCGCTGCTCTTGCCAGCTCGCCGCGTAGCGAGCAAAGCCGTACGTCACGCTCTGGCCCCAGCGCTCGCCGAGCTTCGCCTCGATCGCGGGCGTCCACGCCGAGGCGATCAGCGCGCCGGTGTCCTCGCAGGCGACGGCGACCGTGCGAGTCGACGACGCGGTCCGGACGATCACGGTCGTGGTGGCGGCGATCGCGAGCGAAGCGCCCACGATCCATGGCCACCGCCGGGGGCGCGGCGGCAGCAACGCCTGGACGAGCGCGTCCATGCTCGGGAACCGTGCGTGCGGACGCGCGGACAGACCGCGCCGCAGCGTCAACTCGATTCGCTTGGGCACGGCATGGGCCGCCTGCTTGTGGAGCTCGATCGGGGTGGTCGGCCGGTCGTCGAACAACGCCTCCCACGCGGTCACGCAGAACGCGTACTGATCGGAAGCTGGCGTCGCGTCGCCATTCGCCTGCTCCGGCGCCATGTACGCCGGCGTCCCGACGAGGGCGCCCGTCTGCGTCAGCGCCGGTGACGACAGCGGCTCGATCGCCGGGACCGCGGTCACTGCATCGGCCGACGACGTCAGCTCGGCGCTCCGCGCGAGACCGAAGTCGCCGACCAGGACGCCGCCGGTTCGCGCGAGCAGGACGTTGTCGGGCTTGAAGTCGCGGTGCACGAGCCCCGCGCGATGCGCCGCCGCGAGCCCGCGTCCCGCCTCGACCAAGATGCGCACGATCTCGGCGAGGGGGTGCGGGGCCCGCAGCCACTCGCGGAGATTCTCGCCCTCGACCAGCTCCATGGCGATGAACGTCTTGCCCTCGTGCTCGCCGACATCGTAGACGCGGACGACGTTGGGATCGGTGAGCTTCGCGAGTGCCTGCGCCTCGCGTCGCAACCGCGCCGCCGACGCGTCCGGCCGGAGCACCTTGACCGCGACCTCGCGATCCAGCTCCGGGTCAAACCCGGCGTACACCACACCCATGGCACCGACGCCGACGATCCGACGAAGCTCGTAGCGATCGATCCGCGCGATCTGCGGCGGCGGCTCGCGCGTCGGCTGGTCGGCGAACACGGCCACCGCAGCGTGGCAGTCGGGACAGCGCGCCGCGTGGTCGAGCAGCGCGCCGCGCTCGTCGTCGCCGAGCGCAACTGTACCGATCTGCGCCAGTACCTCGGGATCCGGGCAACCCACCGGGGCGCTACCGTAGGTCATCGCGTCGGTGGATGCATCTTGCATGGTAGGTTCCTCGCGTGACCGGGCATGGACCGATCGATGGTGAGCGCGCCGTGGCGCTCTCCGATCTCCACGCGAAAGGAGCGGCAGCGTGGCCGGCGATCAAGGTCGCGCCCGAGCGGTTCGCGAGCGAGCTCGTTCGCCGGCTCGGCACCGACGTCACGCCGGCGGTGCTCGCGGGCCTCCACCATGACGTCTACCTCGCGATCGCCGGCGCCGACGGTGATCCGGCTGCGGTCGCCGCAAGCGACGAGCTGTGCGGCCGCGAGGTCGAGCTCGCGGCGTCGCGTCTGCGCGCGACCCCGACGCAGGCAGATGACGTTCGGTCCGAGCTGCGGCGGTTGTTGTTCACCAGCGACGAGGGCCGCACCGCGTCCATGATCGCCTTCACCGGTCGCGGCGACCTGCGCGGGTTCGCTCGTGTGATCGCGGCACGAACGCTCGCCAAGCGCATGCGACTCGATCGCCGCGAGGTCGAGTTCGAGGACGAGATGATCGACGTGCTGACTCCGGCGATCGATCCCGAGGTCGCGTTCCTCCGCGAGCAGTACCGGGCCGACGTCGACGTTGTGTTCCGCGCCGCGATCACGACCCTGCCCGACCGCAGCCGCGCCGTACTCCGCTACCACCTCCTCGACGGCTGGAGCATCGACGAGATCGGGGCGCTGTATCACGTCCATCGCGCTACCGCCGCGCGCTGGGTGACCTCGGCCCGCGAGGAGCTCGGTGCGCAGATCCGGACGGCGCTCTCCGAACGCCTCGCGATTCCCGAGAGCCAGGTCGACTCGATCGTCGCTCTCGTGACCAGCCGGATCGAGATCTCGCTCGACCGATTGCTTGCGCCGACCTGATGCTTCACGACGCGTGCACAGATAGCTTCCATCGCTCGTCCCGCGCCGGACCACCTCGGAGAAGCCGCACCGCAGGTCGTACGGTTTCGGGTGCGCCACGATCTCGAAAAACGCGGCGAGATTGACGGTGTTGTTGTCCTCCGCCTGGTCGGCCACGCGGAAGCCGTGCAGCCGCCCGGTGCTCCGGTCGTACAGCAAGGCTGCCTCGACCACCGCGCTGTCGTCAGCGCGCTCCAGCCAGGGTTTCGCGGCGAACCCCTCGAGGTCTACCGCGTCGAGGCCGTCAACGGCCTGCGCGGTCGCGGCAAGGGTGTCGGGTCTGTCGAAACTCACGGCAAGGACGAGCAGGCACGCTGCAAACGTGATTCGCATACCCCAGGTGTCGCGAGCTCCGGGAAGTCGCATCGGAAACCACCGACCACCTCCATCCCGCCATCGATGGCGGCGACGTCCCGTCGTACATCGGTACCGACGAGGACGGCGACGCGTGGCCCGATGCCTGCGTCAACGGGCCTGGCCACACGGCACGCGGCACCGTCACTGCAGCGCGAGCTTGAGCTTCTCGAGGGCTGCTGGGACCTCCGCGCTCCGTTGCTGAACCTCGCGCTCGGCCTTGGCGAACTCGGGTGTCGACGCATCGAGCTTGAAGACCTTTGACAGGGCCTCGAGATGAGCGATCCGGGCCTGGATGTACGCGACGACCGCTTGCTGGCGCGGCACGACCAGCGCGGGGAGCTCCTTGACCTCGGCAAGCTCCGCGGCGTGCGCCCGCCAGCGCGGCAATAGCTCCTCGTCGATCGTGCGAGCAATCTCGAGACCGGTGATGTCTCCGGTCCGCCCGCGATCGAGCAGGGTGTTCACCTTCGCGAGCAGCTCCACCTCGTTGGTCGCGAACCGCTTGAACCGGCGGTCGAGCTCGTCGGCGGAGGTTTCCTCGGCTTTGGTCACGTACGCGAGATCGGGTCCCGGCAACGTGACCAAGCCGACGCCCACGACTCCGATCGCGACCACAGAGGCGAGGATGATCCGGGGAAACCGGCGAGCCTGTGCACGCTCGGGGTCGCTCAGATCGAGGCGACGCTCGGCCACGTACGCGACCAGGAACCCGGCGACGAAGCCACCGAGGTGGGCGGCCAGGTCGATGCCCGCGGCCGTGACCCCGATTACCAGGTTGATGACCATGAAGCTGCCGATGCTCTTGAGCTGCTTGGACCGGACCGTCGGCTCGAGCTGGTCGCGGTGCGCGAGCAGGTACGCGCAGATCGCGCCGAACAGACCGAACACGGCGCCGGACGCTCCCACGGACACCACCATCGTGGTTCGCGCAGCGCTGACGATGCCGCCGACAAGACCCGCGATCAGATAGATCGCGAGGAAGCTCTTCTTGCCGAACAGGTACTCGGCCTGGCGCCCGCCGGGCCACAGACAGATCATGTTCATCGCGAGATGGATCAGTCCGCCGTGAAGGAACATCGCCGTGACGAGACGCCACGGCTCACCGCGGAGCGTCAACGCCGGCAGGTTCCCGCCGACGGCGACGAGGCGGTCCGGATCGGGCACCACCCACCCTGCTCCCTTGCTCACGCTGTATGCGAAGGCGGCGAGGTTGAGGGCGATCAGCACCAGCGTGACCGGCGGGGTCTTTAGCCTCAGCCGGAGGTCGTGAGGGACATCGTCGACTGGCGCGGACATGCCCCAGCCTCGGCGAGGACGCGCCGGACCGCAAGGCACATCCGCTGCCGAGATGTCCTAGATCGTCTCGGCGCGCGGCAGGTCGAACCGATCCAGGTTCATCACCTTCGTCCACGCCTTCACGAAGTCGTGCACGAACTTCTCCTGCGCATCGGAGCTCGCATAGACCTCGACGAGGCCACGCAGCACCGCGTTCGAACCGAACACGAGATCGACGCGCGTGCCCGTCCACTTCACCGCACCTGTCTTGCGGTCGCGGGCCTCGAAGATATCCTGAGCGCCGGCTACCGGCTTCCACTCCGTGCGCATGTCGAGCAGGTTCACGAAGAAGTCGTTCGTCAGCGACCCGACGCGATCGGTGAACACGCCATGCTTCGCCTCGCCGGTGTTCGTGCCGAGCACGCGAAGACCACCGAGGAGGACGACCATCTCTGGCACCGTGAGCGCGAGTAGCTGGGCACGGTCGACGAGCAGCTCCTCGGCCGGCACCGAGTAGTGATCCTTGGAGTAGTTGCGGAACCCGTCGACGATCGGCTCGAGGACGGAGAACGACTTGATGTCGGTCTGCTCCTGCGCGGTGTCGGTTCGACCCGGCGTGAACGGCACGGTGATCGGGTGACCGGCGATCTTCGCCGCGTGCTCGATTCCCGCGCAGCCCGCGAGAACGATCAGATCAGCGAGCGAGACCCGCTTGGTGCCCTGCTGCGCAGCGTTGAACGCCTTCTGAATGCCTTCAAGCGTGGCCAGGACCTTCGCGAGCTGGGCGGGTTGATTGACCTCCCAGTCTTTCTGCGGCGCCAGCCGGATCCGCGCACCGTTGGCTCCACCGCGCTTGTCCGAGCTGCGAAAGGTGGAGGCCGCGGCCCATGCGGTCGACACCAACTGCGAGGCGGTGAGGCCTGCCCCGAGAACCTGAGCTTTGAGCGCATCGACATCGCGATCGTCGACGACCACGTGCTCGATCGCGGGGACCGGGTCCTGCCAGATCAGATCCTCGGAGGGGACTTCGGGCCCGAGGTAGCGCACCTTCGGACCCATATCGCGGTGGGTGAGCTTGAACCACGCACGAGCGAACGCATCCGCGAACTGGTCGGGGTTCGCGTGGAACCGGCGCGCGATCTTCTCGTACGCCGGGTCCATGCGGAGCGCGAGGTCGGTGGTCAACATGCCGGGCGCGTGACGCTTTGCTGCGTCGTGCGCGTCGGGCACCGTGTCACTCCCCGCGCCTGCCTTCGGCGTCCACTGATGCGCGCCGGCCGGGCTCTTCGTGAGCTCCCAGTCGTACTTGAACAGGTGCTCGAAGTAGTCGTTCGTCCACTGCGTTGGCTTTGTCGTCCAGGTGACCTCGAGACCGCTCGTGATCGTGTGGCTGCCGTGACCGGCCTCGAGCTTGTTCTGCCAGCCGAAGCCCTGGGCAACGACATCGGCGGCCTCGGGGTCGAAGCCGACGTGGTCGCCGGGATTGCCGGCGCCATGCGTCTTGCCGAACGTGTGGCCACCGGCGATCAGCGCGACGGTCTCCTCGTCATTCATGGCCATCCGCGCAAACGTCTCCCGGATGTCGCGTGCCGATCCGATCGGATCAGGCTTTCCGTTCGGGCCTTCCGGGTTGACGTAGATGAGTCCCATCTGGACCGCGGCAAGCGGCGCCTCGAGCTCGCGGTCACCGGAGTACCGCGCGTCCTCGAGCCACTTCTTCTCCTGGCCCCAGTACACGTCGGCCTCGGGCTCCCAGATGTCCTCGCGACCACCACCGAAACCGAACGTCTTGAAGCCCATCGACTCGAGCGCGACGTTGCCCGCGAGGATCATCAGATCGGCCCACGAGATCTTGCGGCCGTACTTCTGCTTCGTCGGCCAGAGCAGACGACGTGCCTTGTCGAGGTTGACGTTATCCGGCCACGCGTTGAGCGGCGCGAACCGCTGGCTGCCCTTGCCTGCTCCTCCGCGCCCATCACCGGTGCGGTAGGTACCGGCGCTGTGCCAGGCCATGCGAAGGAACAGCGGGCCGTAATGGCCGAAGTCCGCCGGCCACCAGTCCTGCGAGTCCGTCATGACGGCCACGAGGTCTTTCTTCAGCGCGACGTAGTCGAGGGTCTTGAACTCCTCGACGTAGTTGAACTCGCCGCCCATCGGGCTCGCCAGCGACGACCGCTGGTGCAGCGTCTCGAGGCGCAACCGATTCGGCCACCAGTCCTCATTCGACGGGCCGCCACCACTCTGATTCTTGAAAGGACACTTTGCTTGAGTCGCCATGGGTTCTCCGTTCGGTAGAGGTATCGTACTCCCCGTCACGCGATAACCAAATCCGGCGAGTTGTATAACTCTGATAAGACTTTCCTATCAGGAACCACGGCGCTACGATGTGCGTCGCAGATGACCAGCATCTCTGATTTCGCGACGATCCCGATCGTCGATATCGGGCCGCTGATCACCAGCACCGGGGACCGCGCCGCCACGATCGCACGCCTCGATGACGCGTCGCACCGCTGCGGATTCTTTTACGTGACCGGCCACGGTATCGATGTCTCGGGACTCGAGGCGCAAGCGCGCGTGTTCTTCGCACAGCCGACGGCGGACAAGCTCGCGATTGCGATGGCGCGTGGCGGCCGCGCGTGGCGGGGTTACTTTCCGCTCGGCGGGGAGCTGACCTCGGGCTCGCCGGACTGGAAGGAGGGGATCTACTTCGGCGCCGAGCTTGCCGACGACGATCCGCGAGTGCGCGCCGGGACTCCGCTGCACGGGAAGAATCTGTTCCCGAGCGAGCCGCTCGGGCTCGGCGCCGCGGTGCTCGCGCACATCGCGGCGTGCACGCGGCTCGGCCACGTCCTCATGAGCGCGCTCGGCGTCGCGCTCGGCCACGCCGAAGCAGCGTTCCGCGCGCGCTACCTCGCAGATCCGTTGACCCTGTTCCGGATCTTCCACTATCCAGC
>JAYUYE010000777.1:0-3409 GCA_043752985.1 Myxococcales bacterium | reverse complement strand
ACGCGCTCGCCTCGGAGGTCGGGACCGGGAACGCAGCGACGGTGAGATCAGAGTTGAGATCGCGATGAGCGGTCTCCATCTGCTCGACGTCGAACTTGTAGACATGATCGCCGCCGAACACGGCGACGTGCGCTGCGCGAGCATCACGGACGAGGTTGAGGTTCTGGTACACGGCGTCGGCGGTGCCGCGATACCAGAACTCGCCGAGCCGCATCTGTGCGGGGACGACCTCGATGTACTCGCCGAAGCCACTGAGTTGCCAGTTGCGCGACAGGTGCTTGATCAAGCTCGACGACATGTACTGCGTGAGTACATAGATCTTGCGGTACCCCGAGTTCACGAAGTTCGAGAGGACGAAGTCGATGATCCGGTAGCGGCCGGCGAACGGAACGCCGGGCTTCGAGCGATGGATCGTGAGCGGGCCAAGGCGCGAGCCTTTGCCACCCGCCATGATCATCACGAGCGTGTCTTTCATGATGAAAACTCGCGGCCTGTAGTCACGAGATCCATCGTAGCAGGGCACACCTCAGTTGGTCTTTGCGCAGGCCCGTCCGTAGATCGTGTTCGTCGAAGAGCTTGCGACCGCCTTGCACGTGTACCCGGTGCCGCAGCCGGAGGCGTCGGCGCAGGCCGCGGTGCACTTCTTCGTGGCGGCTGTGGCGCCAACGCACAGGTTCCCGGGACCACCGCACTCGGCGTTTGCGGCGCAGGCCTTGCCGAAGTTCTGGGTCCGGGCAAACGGCACCAGCTTCGGGTTGTCGTCGATCCCGTGCATGCCGTACATCGTCGTGAAGCTGAACGACTCGGAGTCGAGCTTCGTCAACAGCGTCGAGACAGGCTGCGGGCGGAGGCGGTTGCTCGAGTCGCGGGCGAGCAGGGCGGAGATGAAATCCTGGACGGCGGCCGGCGAGGTCGCATCCGAGAACGAGGTCGTGGTGATCACGTCGACGTTCTTGCCGAGCTTGTTCGGGTTCTCCTTGAACGCGGCGCCCATCTGGTAGGTGTCACAGCCCTCGGCGAGCACGACCTGGTAGCGGTCGCGCGGCATCGGTGCGAGCCGGATGTCGGCGTCGTCGAGGTCACCCTCGGAGGTCTTCTTCCAGTTCGCGATCGCGAAGCCGTAGAACGGGCCTGAGTGACCGGAGTAGACGATGACGTCCTTCTGCGCGAGCGAGCCCATCGCGAGATCCTCGAGGATCTTGCCGCCGGCATCGGTGTCGGGATCGACCGCCGTCCCCGGCTTGCCGTAGAACATGCGGACCTCGACGTTGATCGTGCGGGTGTCTGCTTTGACGGTGCGCTTGAACGGCGCGGCCGTGTGCGTGAGCGCATCCCAGCTCGCGACCGGGGCCGTGAAGCCCTCGGCCTTCAGCCAGGTGAAGAACGCCTTCGAGTGCTTGAGGTGATAGTCCGAGTGGTAATCCCACCCGAAGTAGACGTCGATGTCGAGCTTGCCGTCGGCGGTGAGCCGCGCGAGATCGAAGAACCCGTCGGTCGACGAGCGCTCCTTGGAGATCTGGAACGTCAGCGTCTCCTTCTTGTCCGCGGGGACCGCCGCCGGGTTCCAGCTGGTCCATGGCGCACTGCGGTACCACTCGCTGTTGGTTTCGAGCCGACCGAGCTCCTCGTTGCTCGGCTTTCCGATCTCGAGGTCGAACACCTGCTTGCCGCCGACAATCCGGACCGGCAGCTTGGACATCAGATTCTTGCCGCCTGCGGCGAGCTGCTTGAACGTGAAGTCGAACGTGATCTTGTCGGCGCGCTCTCGGATGTCGAGATCCTCGTAGCCGCCGGCCTTGGCCATGCCGCCCATGCCGCCGAACGAGGCATTCGGATCGTCGTGCTCCTTGTCGACCAGGTACTGAGTGATGAACCACGCCAGCGCGATGTGCTTCTGGCTGATCAGCTTCTTGGCCGCGGCGAGCCGCTCGGCGGCGGGCTTCGCGGCGAACGTGGCGTCGAGGACCACCGAGGTCGTGCCCTGGAGGATGTACTCCTGCGCCGAGGTGCTGAAGAAGTCATCCGCCTTGCCGTCATCGACGAACACGCTGTCCTCGGGATCTTCCGAGTCGGCGCCGCCGGCGCAGCCGAAGAGGGAGATCGCGGTGGCGGCAACCAGGGCAGTCGTGCGCATGCCCCTGGCTGGAGCAACGGACATGCCCACCGAGAGCGGCGCAGACCTCAGCAATCGCTACCGGTTGGACCGGGGTGGCGGCTCGACTAGCCGGCGACCGGGGCGACCGGAGCCACGGGATCGACAGGCTTCGCGAAGACGTTGGCGCGGTAGTAACGCAGCTCGTCGATCGACTCGCGGATGTCATCGAGAGCGCGGTGCGAGTCGTTCTTCTGCGGCTGCTTTGCGATGACCTGAGGGTACCAGCGACGCGCGAGCTCCTTGATCGTCGACACGTCGACCATCCGGTAATGCAGGCGGGCATCGAGCGTGGGCATGAAGCGGCGGATGAACCGACGATCCTGGTGGATCGAGTTTCCCGCGAGCACGGGCCGGTCCTTCGGGCCGACGTGCGCGGTGATGAACGCCAGCGTCTGCGCCTCGGCATCTCCGTCGGTGATCGTCGATCCCTTGACGCGATCGATCAGGCCCGAGCCACCGTGGTGCTTCTTGTTCCAGTCGTCCATCGCCGCGAGGATCTCGTCGGGCTGGTGGATCACCAGCTCGGGGCCTACGGCGATCTCGGTCAGCTGCCCGTCGGTCAGGATCGTCGCGACCTCGATGATCCGTTCCTTCGCCGCATCGAGCCCGGTCATCTCCATGTCCATCCACACCAGGATGTCGTTACCAGCCATCAGGGACGTATATTGAACTCGTCGACGAATGGCAACCGCGGTTTCCTGCGACCGTGCCAGCCCAGGGCCAGGACCTCGTTTTCAGGGTATTCGTGCACGGATCGGCGGTTGCAGCAGACGTCCACGACACTCGGTCGGGGCGCCTGCGCCTGACTGGCGCATGCACCGATGAGCTGGACGCGGACCTCGACCGGACGACTCTGCGTCTCGATGAGCCGAGTGCTGGCGCAACCGGTGGCCATCACCACAAGCGCGGCGGTCACCGGCTGCATGTCGGTTCAACGCGCAAGTTCACGCTGTCTTACGCCGCGCGCATCGCGATGATCTCCGACTCCGGCGGCAAGCCCCAGTCCACTTCGTAATTGAAGGCTTCGCGCGCCGAACGCGTGTGCGTATTGCTGTCGACTAGGTCGAGCGCATCGAGCGGCACGAGGGCTGGATGGGCGTGTCCGGTCGCGTGGGCGAGGTGAATGAGATCCTTGCGCAGCGTCGCGAGGTAGTTGGCAAGCCGCGCCGACTTCAACGTCGGATCGAGGCCGCGCATCAACCAACGATTCTGGGTCGCAACACCGGTCGGGCAGTGGCCGGTATGACAGCGCTG
>JAYUYE010000776.1:0-3409 GCA_043752985.1 Myxococcales bacterium | reverse complement strand
ACCAGTCACAGACCGTCGTGATGCCATGCACGAAGGCCCGCCCGAGGGCGGGCGTCAACGCTACGTCATGCCTCGCGAGTAACTCCCGCCACGCATTCTCCGCCGTGGTCGCGGGATCCAGACCGTCGGCGCTCGCGGAGGGCGTCGGTTCGTAGCGGTCCGGAAGGTGCATTGCTTGCTACACGAGGGAAGGAGCACGTCAAACGTCGTACCACCCGCGATGGTACGCGATTCTCGCTCGTCAGATCGTCTCGGCACGCGGCAGATCGAAGCGGTCCACGTTCATGACCTTCGTCCAGGCCTTCACGAAGTCGTGCACGAACTTCTCAGGGGGCAGATACTACTGGCGTCGATTCAAGCCGCTTCTCCGGCTTCCCCCTCACACGAACGCTCCTCTGGCAAACCCACCCGGAGGTCTACGACCGCGCACGGCGGAGTGTTAGCGTCGGAGCATTCGCAGTCCCCGGACATCGAGCGACCCGTTGCTCCGGCTGGCCGCCGGGGTCGCAGTTTTCAGCGCGTTCGCGGTCCTCACGGGATGCCGCATCGGCGTCTACACCGGCTCGCTCCACGGCCGCGGCACCGTTGCAAGCGAAGGCGCATCCACCACGAACGACGCCAGTGTCGCAGCGGGTGCTCACGAGATCGGCATGGACGTCGTGTCCAAGCGGTTCTCGATCCTCTCGTCGATGGGCTACGGGACCGTGAAAGTGAGAGTCCGCGAGACCGAGACCTCGCTGACCGAGCGGGGTGACTCACGCGAACTCCGCTTCGGACTCGGTGCCGGTGTCTCGCTGTGGCGGAGCAATCCCTTCCGGATCGGGATTTTTGGCGCGGCCACGAAGAGCATCATCGAGGACGATCTCGCGCAGCTGTCGACCCGTTATATGGTCGGCGTCCAGCTCGACGTGTCAGGTACACGAAGCGATGACTTCGACGGCGTCGGCGGATCGATCCGCCTGGCGTACGTGGCGGGGTCCGGTGCAGTCGATGGGATGCGCTCGCTCGACGTGGGCGCGATCCTGTTCCAGATCGGTCTGTGGATGCAGTTCGAGGGACCCCGATGAGCCGCACATCGCACGTCGTGCTCGTGCTCGTCTGTGCTGCGATCGTCAGTGGCTGCGCGGCGGGCACGTTTCGCCTGGGCATCTCCCAGCAGTACGGCGCCGCTCCAGCGCCGCCAACTGCGACTCGCGGGACGACGGGCATGCTGACCTATTCGGAGCAGGGTGGCCCGCTGGTGACCGGGGCATTGATCGCGCTTGCCAGCCTCGGGGCATTGGATCCCGACAAGGACGTTCGAGTTCTGTCGTCGAGAATATCCTCGTCAAAGAGCGGCGACACGATCACGACCACCACGGTGACCGAGACCTCGACCACGTACACCAGTCCCGAAGAGCGCGACCGTCGGATCAAGCAGAACGAGAAGCTGATCGGTGGCGTTCGCGAAGGGGGGACTCCGCTCGAGCTCAACCTCGCAGTCGCTACGCCGAAGTTGGGCGGCCACACGAGCGGCGCGGTCGCCGAAGTGCTGGTGCTGCTGAACCTCACGGACCGGCTGGAGGTCGCGATTGGAATCGGTACCCACAAGCTCGTCTTTGCGGGTCGAGGCGTTCGCGATCTGATGGACGACGGTGCCGGCAACCTCGCGCTCGTGCAGAACGTCCGCGACGTGGACTACCGGTTTGTCGGGCACCCGATCCGGGTGAGCTACCGGCTCAAGAGCTATGCGAGCGTGTTCGTCCGGTGGGACATCAACTACCTGACGATGACGACCAACCGTCCGTCGCCGCTGACAGCAGGGGCCGAGTTGCTGCTGCTGATTCCCAAGATCAGCAAAGGAGTCAGCATCAAGGGCACGGTGATGAACGACGGCGTCGATCCGCGACGGACCTCGGTCGGGGCGGAGGCAAGCCTTGTCTTCTGATGTGCGGATCGGCCGGCTTGGCATCGGGCTGCTCGCGGTCGCGGCCCTCGTCCTCGGTGCGGAGCGCGACGGTTGGGCTGATGAACCCCCGATACCTGCTCCTCCAACCGCGGGTGAAGTCACGCCGCCCGCCGGGGCGGACACGACGTCGGAGAGCGCGGCAGATCCCGCGCCGGTGCCCGCAGACGTGCCGTCGGAGAGCGCGGCCGATCCCGCGCCGGTGCCCGCAGCTGTGCCGGCTGCCACGGCGGGCGACCCGGGTGCACGGGGCTCGGCGCGGCCCCGGCGGGCCGGGATTTTCGGGCTTGGTTTCGGAGTGGGAAGCTCGACCGGGCCGAGCGGGGACGTCTTCGGGATCGGCGGGGGCCTCGATGTCACGCTCGGCTTCAAGGCACATCGGGTCTCGATCGAGATTCACACCGGCGTCGGTTACGCGGCTCAGGCCGGGCTCGACCAGCTTCGCGCGAGCAAGACGCGCGGTCACTTCGTTGCCCACGCAGCGATCATCCGGCTCGACCTGTCACCCACCCGTTCGGTTGGATTCTCCGTGTTTGGTGGCGCCGCCACCGCCTCGGTCCCGCTACTGGCGGTGGGGACGATGGGCGGGCGAGCCACGGCGGTGGCGGGCAACGGCCTGACGCTGGGTGGCGGCGTCAGCTACCCGCTCGCGAAGTACGTGGAGATCGGGATCGATGTGGCGCTGTACTTCATCCGCTGGGACTTGCCAGGGAGTCCCTATGCATCCGCGGTCGAAGCCGTGGACGAGACGCATGTCCGCTACACGTCGTCGACGGAGGATGTCTCTGCGATCCCGTGGCGGCTGACGGCCTCGCTTCGCGTGATCGCGTTCTAGTAATCCCCAGCCTGGCCCGGCTGGAGGGCGAAGTAAGCGGGGCCGACGCGAACACGTTTATGTGCACCGAGGACACGCCGATGACGTCGGTCGCTGTGCTCGGCTGGTCCATCCGGTGCAGGGGACTACCGCTCTGAACCGATGGGAAAGCTTGAGTCGCCGCGCGACCCCCCCTCGTCTGGCTGGTGGGAGCGGCGTGCGTGTTCGTGATGGCAATCGTGCTGGTTGTGGTCGCGCGCGTTGGCGTGTCTGCAACCCACCAGGCGTCGGCCTCCGGAATCGATACCGAAGCATCCCGAATGGCCGCAGCGATCGATTCGAGTGCGCGCGCCGCCCAGCTCAGAGCCGACGGCATTGCGGCCACGCCAATGCTTCGCGCTGCGATCGTCACCGATGGCGCGACGATCGCCGACGTGGTCGCCACCGAGGTCCGAATCACCGGCAAGCCGGGTGAGGTGATCGAATTCTTCCAGGTTCGAGACAAGGTTCCGACCACCGTTCTCAAGCTGCCCGCGGACGCGGCCGATCACGCTCGAGTCGAGGACGAAGCCGCCGCTGCCACGCCCCGCAGCGCCGACACCGCTCACCAGGTTGGAGACGTCGCTCCTGAGCGCACTCGACGTCTGCGT
>JAYUYE010000775.1:0-3411 GCA_043752985.1 Myxococcales bacterium | reverse complement strand
CACCCTTCTGCGGTCCCTGGAGCGGAACGAGCCAGCCGAGCAGCTGCATGCTGCCCGGCCCACCCTGCGAATCGAGCACGAAGGCCTGCGTCTTGAGCGCCTGCTTCGCCGGTGCTGCGATCACCTGCTGCGCGATCTGCGCGCAGTACGGGCAAGCGTCCCACGACTTGTCGAGCTGCTGCTCGCACTGCGTGCAGAACTTCTTCTTGAAGATCCACCACCCCTTTGTCCGGACCGGAGGATTCGGATTGGGAACTCCTGGCGGAAGGGCCTGCGGCATACCGGGCGGTCCCGGCATCCCTGGCTGCTGTCCCTGCTGCATGTACGCTCCCTGTTGCGGCTGCTGACCTTGCATCGGCTGGCCTTGCTGCGGCTGGCCCTGCTGCGGCTGCCCCTCGGGCTGACCCTGGGCATTCAGCTTTTGATTGAACTGGTTGACGTTCTGAACGGCCTGCGCGCCGCGGCTCTTGAGCGCCTTGGCGCGATTGATATCAACCTTGATGTTGCCGTGGATGTTCTTGACGCCAATGAACTTGTTGTACGCCTGTCGAAACGGCGCAAACACGAAGTCGAGATACTTGAGAAACACGGCGGCATTTCCTCGCGGTTGCGCTCCCCGAGCGCCCGCACAGGTTAGCACGCGACCCGGCCACGTTCGCTAGCGGCTCGTACGTCGCAACACAGTCGGGCTCGCGCGCCGGAGTGAATCCGGCGCCCTTCAGGTGGGCGCGCGCGCCGGAGTGAATCCGGCGCCCTCCAGGTGGGCTCGCGCGCCGGAGTGACTCCGGCGCCCTCCAGGTGGGCCCTGCCCCCGGAGCTGGTTCTTACTTCGGCTGGTAGACCCAGATGTGGAACATGTTGATGTCGCGACCGGCGGTGACCGACTGCTGGCGGATCAGCAGGGTCTCGGCGGTCACGGCCTCGGACGGGATCATCGCCGGCCAGTTGCGCCAGCGATGGACGCGGTCGGTGCCGACGCACGACACGATGGCGACCTTCTTGCCGTTGACGCTCATCTCGAGCTCGTAGTCGCCGTAGACATAGTCCATGCGGCGCAGGATCACGACGGGACGGCCCAGCGTGATGTTGTGCAGCTTGAACTCCGAGAACCCGTCGACGTGGGCGCGCCCCGTATCCTCGACGGTGGTGCCGTCCGGGTACTTGAGCTTCTGGCGCGACCGGTAGGAGTCCTTGGCCTCCTTGATCGTGAAGATGTGCTTGTCCTCGGAGTCCTTGTTGAGGATCTCGATCTCGTCGACGAGGACCCAGGTGATCCCCTCGAGGTCCATCTGCGGCTTGGGCGCCGGCATGCCCTTGACGCCCTCCCAGTCCTTGATGTCGGCGATCTTGGGCGCGTCGTCCTTCTTGTCCGGCGCCGCGATCATCGGCTTCTCGCCGGCGATGGCTGCGGCCGCGATCTCCGCGCACTTCGCCTGGTAGGCGAGGAGGTTCATGTACGCGTCCATCGTGTTCTTGTTCTCCGCGAGCAGACCGCGGAGGACCTCGACCTGACGGCGGTACTCGGAGAACTCTTTCTTCTGCGCGATCGTCGGGTGATGGACGTCGACGTCGAGAGCCATCTCGCCCTCGGTGTCGACGATCAGACGGAAGCAGTCGAACACGTTCTTGAGATCGAGCAGGTTTGCGTACAGCAGCATCAGCGCCGAGTTACACGCCTGGATCACGTCGTGCGCCGAGATCACGCTGCGGCGCGAGTACTCGATCGCGACGCGGCGGACTTGCGAGAGCAGCGTCTCGAGCCGGTTCCGCAGCGATGGCGGGAGGGTCGAGCCCATCATGCCGCCGCGCGGCGTGAAGCGCATGTCGATCTCGTTGGCCTTGGGATCGGCCGGGTCGCGCGCATCGCGCACGCGCTGGACGCCCTTCTCGAGATAGATGCGCGCGAGCTCGACCTCGCGGGCCTGATCGGGCTCGGTCTGCGAGAGCTCGACGCGACACGACTCGAGCACGCGGCGGTGGCCCTTGTACTCTAGGTTCTCCTTGTAGGCGATGAAGTCCGTGAGCTCCTCGTAGTAGCGCAGGACAATGTAGATCGTCTGCGGGAGCCGGAACTCCTCGAGGTTGATGTTGCGGATCGTCGCGTCGAAGATCATGAGGTCGTTCCCCATGCCGTCGATCGCGTACCCCGGCTGCACTTCCACCGAGAGATCGCCGCGGGCACGCGCGCTGACCTTCAGGTCACCGGCGTAGCCGTAGATGATTCCCGACGAGTGCATCAGCCTGTTGTGCAGGCGGCGCTTGTCGATGTGATAGCGCTCGGCGTCGTTCCAGTCCTTCTCGGTGGTCAAAAACCCCTTGAAGAAGTTGATGCGCTTGAAACCCTGCGGTGCGTTTTCACTCATTGCTTGTCTCCAGCCGGAGGCTCCGTCGAGTCGCCTTCAATCGGATCGACCACTTCAGCGCCGATGCCGATACCAGAGCGGAGGCCGATCGCGAAGAACTCGCGAAGCTCGACGTCACCCTTCTCCTCGGCAAATCGTAGGTAGTAGTGCGTGTGCGCCGGCTTCTCCATCGTGATGATGTGATGGATCCGGATCACCATCTCGGGCGTCACCGCGTCGAACTTGATCGGGATGTTGACGACGAAGCAGTGCGCGAGATCGACCGGCGGCAAGATCACCGAGTCGAGCCCCACGCGCGCGCCGATATCGGCGCCCTCGGCCTCGACGCGGAATCCCTTGAACGGCCAGGTGTTCTCCTGGATGTCGGGCTCTGCTCCGATGAACAGCATCAGGAACAGCGCGAGCCCGCGCTTGGTGCCACGGATCCGGTAGAGATCTACGGCGCGCTTGATCAGCGCCCGCTTCTGGGCCTCCGGCCATTCGAGATCGAGCGTGAAGGCCGTCCAGCCGGCGAGCCAGTCGAGGAACTCGAGCGGCGAGACGTGCGGGTCATAGAACCGCCAGCCGTCGATGAGGTTGACCTCGATCGAGTCGAACATGTGCTCGAACACGAAGCAGACTTCGCGTACGAGGTTGCGGCCGACGCCGTCGGAGCGCCGGTAGATCGCCGGCAGGTTCTCGAGCAGGCCGCGGCGCGCGACCCAGACGGTGACCTCGGTGCCCTCGTAGACCATCTGGCCACGGGCCGGCTTCTGCTCGAGGACCGTGTCGCGATCCTCGTAGCTCTCACGATACAGGGTGACCACGCGCGACAGCCCCGCATCCTCGAGGAGGATCTGGGCCTTCACGATGGGGCGTCCCACGACGTCCGGAACGCGGACGACACGGCGATTGAGGAGTGCGTCGGTGGCCATCGCTACTTGATGTCGTCGCGGACCTTCTCCGCGACGTGCACATGGACGAGGAACGGAAGCTCGTCGTCTTCGAGGCGGAGGTGCTCGACACCGACGTTACGCAGCTCGTCCCGGATCTCCATCCCATCGACGCC
>JAYUYE010000774.1:0-17498 GCA_043752985.1 Myxococcales bacterium | reverse complement strand
CCCACCAGGCCACCTGCGCTGCGGCGAAGCAGCAGAAGTTCTTGCCCTACTATCAAGCGTTCTGGGAGAAAGGCTTCAACGCCTACGCTCAGTCGCGTGACCCGTCGAAGCTCGGTGAGGAGAACATCCTCGCGATCGTGAAGGAGCTCGGCATGGATCCGGCTCGCTTCAAGACCGACATGGACAGCCAGGAGTGCGTGGCGTTCGTGCAGGCCGACATGCAGGAGCTCGGGAAGTTCAAGGTCAACGCGACCCCGGCCTTCTTCATCAACGGCAAGTTCGTCGGAGGAGCCCTCCCGAAGGAAGGCTTCAAGCAGATCATCGATCAGCAGCTCAAGGTCGCCGAGGCTTCGGGCGTGTCGGGCGCGGACTACTACGCCAAAGAGGTCATGGGCAAAGGCGAAAAGGCCTTCAAGTCCGGGCCGGCCGAGCAGCAGTAGTCAGCACGAACCACGCCGCGTCGGGAATATCGGGGGGGCTTGGCCTCTCGCTTCCGGCGTGCAAGAACCCCGGGGATGAAAGCTCCCTGGTTGGTCTCCGCGCTCCTCGTCGCCACGAGTTTCGGTTGCGAGCAAGCTCACTCGAAGCTCGATACCGTAAAGGGCGAAGCGCCGTCGTCGGCGAAGTCGCCGAACGCTGCGCCGGTTGCGGTGCCTGCGGATCACAGTGGTGACGTCGAGACCCGGCTGCGCCGCCTCGAAGACAACTACGCGAAGTACTCCGAGGCGCTCGATTTCCTCGGCAAGATCTACGCGCAGCAGCAGCAGCAAGAGCAGGCCAAGGCCGAGGAAGAGCACGATCCGGACGCGATGTTCGCGGTCCAGATCAAGCAGGACATCGCAGCCGGCAAGGTCGATGGTCCCGCGTCGGCGCCGGTCACGGTGATCAAGGCGTTCGACTTCGCGTGCCCGTACTGCCAGCGCACCGCGTCGATCATGGACGACCTCGTGAAGGAGTACGCCGGCAAGGTCCGCGTCGTGTACATGGACATGGTCGTGCATCCCGACGTCGCGACCAAGGCGCACCTCGCGACGTGCGCCGCTGCCAAGCAGCAGAAGTACAAGCCGTACAAGAACGCCGTCTGGGAGAAGGGCTTCATGGCCTACGCGCAGTCGCGCGACGCGTCGAAGCTCGGTGAAGAGAACCTGATCGCGATCGCGAAGGAGGCGGGTCTCGACACCACGAAGCTCGTCGCCGATATGAACGGCGCCGACTGCCAGGGGCTGATCGCATCCGACATGCAGGAGCTCGGCAAGTTCAAAGTCACGGGCACGCCGGCGTTCTTCATCAACGGCAAGTTCATCGGTGGCGCTCTCCCGAAGGAGGGCTTCAAGCAGATCATCGACGAGCAGCTGAAGATCGCCGAGGCCTCGGGCGTGGCGGGCGCCGACTACTACGACAAGGTCGTCCTCGCGAAGGGCGAGAAGCAGTTCAAGTCGGCGGTGGGCGGAGCGGGCGGCGGCCACGACGGCCACGGCCACTGATCGTCACGGCTTGCGGTCGAGGGTCTGCCGGACGAGCTGCAAGAACTTGCTCGGCGGAAACGGCTTCTCGACGAAGTTGACGCCCTCGACGAGGACCTCGCCGGCCGTTTGCTCGGGCACGTAGCCGCTCGTGAACAGGACCGGTAGCCGCGGGCACTCGAGCCGCAGCCGCATGGCCAGGTCAAAGCCCGACAGTCCTCCGGGCATCACGAGGTCCGTCACGAGGAGATCGATGGTGCCCGGGTGCTCGTGCCAGATGTCGAGCGCGCGAAGACCCGAGGAGGCTTCGACCACCGTGTACCCACACGACTGGAGTAGCGCAGCTTCACGCGATCGCAGCAACGGTTCATCCTCGACGAGCAGGATCGTCTCCGTGCCTCGTGGGAGCTCGTTCGAACGAAACGCCGGGATACTGCGAACGGGAACGGGCGAGGTCGGAACGGGTAGCGCGATCACGAACGACGTGCCGCGGCCCAGCTCCGACGTCACGTCGAGCCAGCCATGGTGCTGCTTGACGATACCGTGGACCGTCGAGAGGCCGAGGCCGGTGCCTTGCCCTGCCTCCTTGGTCGTGAAGAACGGCTCGAAGATCTGGGGCAGCACATCCGCTGAGATCCCGGCCCCGGTGTCACTGACCGTCAGGCAGGCGTAGGTTCCCCGAAGCGCATCGAGACCATGCCGCCGCTCAGGTGCCTCGAGGGTTATCAGCGAGGTCTCGATGCTGAGGATGCCGCCCTGGGGCATGGCGTGCCGCGCATTGACGACGAGGTTGAGCACCACCTGCTCGAGCATCGACGCGTCCGCGCGGATCTCCGGGACCGCGGGATCGAACGCCGAGCGCAGCAGGATGCTGGCGCCGAGGACACGCTCCAGCATCCGTATCATGTTGCCGACTACGTCCTGCACGCTGATCGTCTCTTCGCGCACCCGCTGCTTGCGACAGACAAGGAGGAGCTGCCGTGTCAGGTTGCCGGCGCGTTCCGTCGCTGCGAGTACGTCGCGCGCGTATTCCGTGATGTCGGGGTGCGCAGCCTGCTCGATCATGAACGCGTTGCACTGGATGATCGTGAGCAGATTGTTGAAGTCGTGCGCGATGCCTCCCGAGAGCTGACCGATCGCGTCCATCTTTTGCGACCTCAGGAGCTGCTCCTCGAGTCGCCGGCGCTCGGTCACGTCCATGATCAGGCCGATCATGCGAAGAGGCCGACCTTCTGGATCGCGCGTCACGTAGCCGCGATCGAATACGGTCGCGTAGCTGCCGTCGCCGCAGCGAAACCGATACTCGCCGGTCCAGTACTCGTCGTTGCTCGTGATCATGCGATCGACGCTGTCGTCAATGGCGAGCCGGTCATCCGGGTGAATCCGGCAGAGCCACGAGTCGATCCCTGGCTCGATGTCCTCCGGCCGGTAGCCGTACCGGGCGGGAAAGGACTCGCTCCACCACAGCGCGTTGGTGCGGAGGTCCCAGTCATAGATCACGTCATTCGTCGCTCGAGCCACGAGCTCGAAGCGCTCGATGCTCGTCCGCAGCTCGCTCTCGTTGCGCTTGGTCTCGGTGAGATCACGGATGAAGCTGACGAAGATGGGGGGCGTCTGGTGCTCCAGCTTTGTCACCGCCACCTCGACAGGGAACTCGGAGCCATCGGCGCGCTGCGCGACCATCTCGGTGCGGCGCCCGAGCATCCGTTCTTGACCGGTGCGCAGGTACGTCGAGAGGGCTTGGCGATGCTCCTCGCGGAACCGCGGCGGGACCATGAGATCGCCCGCATCGCACCCGAGCGCATCCTTGCGCGTGCGCCCGAACATGCGCTCGGCGGCAGGGTTGAGCTCGAGGACGCGGTTCTCGTTGTCGATCTCGATGATCCCGTCGAGTGCCGACTCGAACAGAGCCGTCAACCGGCGTTCTCGCCGCGCGATCTCGCGATCGCTGGATCGCCGGATCTCCGCGAGGCTGTAGCCGAGGGTGAGCTGCGCGACGATCTGGTTCGCGAGCGCTCTGAGCGCCGCACGCTGGTCCGCGCCGAGCTGGCGAGGGACATAGTCGATCACCGCGAGCGAACCCACGGCGTTGCCGTCGGATGTCACGAGCGGCGCGCCCGCGTAGAATCGGATGCGCGGTTCACCCGTGACGAAAGGGTTCGACGCGAACCGAGGATCGAGTAGCGCGTCGGGGATCTCCATGACGTCGCGCTGGAGGATCGTGTGCGCACAGAAGGCGAGCTCGCGCGGAGTCTCCGACGCCGCGAAGCCGATCCGAGCCTTGAACCACTGCCGCGATGCATCGACGAACGTGACGAGCGCCGTCGGTGTCTTGCAGAACATTGCCGCGAGCTCCGCGATCTCATCGAACGCGGACTCGGAGGGGGTGTCGAGCACCCCGAGCCGCTGGAGCGCGGCGAGGCGCGCCGCTTCGGTCGGAATGGCTGGTGGCGCTGTCATCGGGACTCCGGATCTCGGGCCACAGTACGCGACGGCTACCTCAGGTCGAAGGCCCGATCGCCACGATGAAAATTGCGCTCCGGCTGGAACGAAAATACCCTGGTGCAGAATCGATCACTCGATCACGCGGTCGCTACAGGCGCAGGCGGGTGCCGGAGCCCGGGGAGTAGTCCACGATCTCCATCTTGACGTCGCCGTAGTCGGTGCGCGCGACGAGCTTGAGCGGGACGCGATCGTTGTCATCGCTGATCCAGATCGACAGGTCGCGCTCGTCGCTGGTCATGTCCTTCGCGCCGGTGCGCGTCAGCTTGAACGTGTGCGCATCGAACCGCAGCGCCGGCAGCTCGCCGAGCTCGGTAGCGAGCGTCTCCTTGCCACCGATCTTCACCGCCATCGACCACAGGAATCGGCTGCGGAGCACCTCGAGCTTTGCTGGCGTCCCGCTCACGCCCTCCCAGCTTCGTAGCCCGATCAAGAATGCGTTGTAGTCCCAGACGTCGGCCTGGGTGACCGTCTGCGGCTCGGGCGCAGGCGTTGCGTCGTTGAGCGCGAACGTGATCGGGACCTGATCGCCGGCGCGACCCGCGAGATCCGCGATCGTGTGCTCCACGTTGACCTTGCTGTTGGTCTCGAACTCGTCGACGGCGAACCGGACCGAGCGACCGGTCGTCACATCGATCCACGAGGTGAACGTGTCGTCGATCGCAGCGACCATCTGGGCGAGCCCGACGGACTTCGCGTGGACCTGGACGACGATCGTCTGCTTGCCGGCAACCTCGGTCAGCTCGCCCACCGCGATCTGCATGGTCGCCAGCTCCATGCCGCGGAGCTGCACGCGATAGGTCATCCGCTCCCCCGGCGTGGCGAGCGGAGCACCGGCACCGAAGGCAGCGGTCTGCACGGGCGGAGTCGTCGGCTCCATCGGTGTCGGCGACGAAGAACCGCACCCCAGCAGCGACGATCCGACGACCGCGACAAGAAGCGACCTGCTCACCCATCCGAAGGTATCCCATCCGTCCAAGGATTTCACGGGCCTACGCCGTCGCCCGAGAGTCTTGGGTTCGGCGGGGCTGCCTGGTAAGGTCCGCGCCAATCCATATGGAAACGAAGCACCTGGACCGCGTCGTGATCCGGTTCACCGGCGACTCGGGCGACGGTATGCAACTCACCGGCTCCGAGTTCGCGAAGGCGGCGGCCGAAGCGGGCAACGACATCTCGACGTTCCCGGACTTCCCCGCCGAAATTCGCGCCCCGGCCGGAAGCTTGTTCGGTGTGTCCGGATTTCAGCTCCACTTCTCGTCGTCCGAGATCTACACGCCGGGTGATGCGCCCGACGTGCTCGTCGCGATGAACCCGGCCGCGCTCAAGACGAACATCAAGGATCTCGTCGAGCAGGGCACGCTGATCGTGAACACCGGCGCGTTCGTCGAGGCCAACCTCAAGAAGGCCGGTTACGCGTCGAACCCCCTCGAGGACGGCAGCCTCGACAGGTACAAGCTGCACGCCGTCGACATCACGCACCTGTCGATGACCGCGCTCGATGGCAGCGAGCTGTCGAACAAGGAGAAGGGGCGTGCGAAGAACTTCTTCGCACTCGGCCTCGTGTTCTGGATGTACGGCCGCGAGCCCGAGCCCGAGGTTCGCCGGATCCATCAGCAGTTCGCCAAGAATCCGCAGTTCGCCGAGGCGAACGTCACGGTGTTCAAGGCTGGGTATCACTACGGCGAGACCGCCGAGGTCTTCCAGACCGTCTACAAGGTCCCGCCGCACGTGTTCAAGCCGGGCATGTACCGCAACATCACGGGCAACGAGGCGATCGCGCTCGGCCTCGTCGTCGGTGCGGAGCTCGCGGGCAAGAAGCTGTTCTACTCGGGATACCCGATCACGCCCGCGTCGTCGATCCTGCACTCGCTCGCGAAGTTCAAGAACTTTGGTTGCATCACGTTCCAGGCAGAGGACGAGATCGCGGCGATCGGCGCCGCGCTCGGTGCGGCGTACGGCGGTGCGATCGCGGTGACCGCGTCGAGCGGCCCGGGCATCGCGCTCAAGGGCGAAGCGATCGGTCTCGGTGTGATGACCGAGCTCCCGCTCGTGATCGTCAACGTGCAGCGCGGCGGTCCGTCGACCGGGCTGCCTACGAAGACCGAGCAGTCCGATCTGTTCCAGGCGGTCTACGGCCGCAACGGTGAGTCGCCGATCCCCGTGCTCGCCGCGAAGAGCCCGGGCGACACGTTCTACTGTGCGATCGAGGCCGTGAAGATCGCCACCCGCTACATGGTGCCGGTGATGCTGCTGTCCGACGGCTACATCGCGAACGGCAGCGAGCCGTGGCCTCTGCCGAACCTCGAGACGCTCCCGCGATTCGACGTCATTCACCGCACCGATCCCACGGGCTACTTCGTCTACGAGCGCGACGAGCGGAACCTGTCGCGCGCGTGGGTTATCCCCGGCACGCCGGGCCTCGAGCACCGCATCGGCGGCATCGAGAAGGACGCGCTCACCGGCAACATCTCGTACGCGCCGGAGAACCACGAGAAGCAGACGCACGTGCGGGCCAACAAGGTCGCGCGGATCGCGCAGGACGTCGGCGAGATGGACATGTACGGCGACGAGGCGGGCGACGTGCTCGTCATCGGCTGGGGCGGCACGTTCGGTGCGCTCCGCCAGGCCGTGCAGACGATCCAGGGTCAAGGCAAGAAGGTCAGCCATGCGCACCTGCGCTGGCTGTCGCCGCTCGAGCCCGGCCTCGCCAAGGTCATTCGTAACTTCAAGCACGTCCTCGTCGCAGAGCTCAACATGGGCCAGCTGCGGACGATCCTGCGCGCGGAGTTCCTCGTCGACTGCATCGGGCTCAACAAGATCCAGGGCCAGCCGTTCATGGTCCGCGAGGTGATCGAAGCGGTCGACAACCTCCTCACGGGGTCACGCCCGGCCACCACCACCACGGCTACCAACATCGCCGAGTCGATCGGCATCGCGTAGGACATCATGGCAAACGAAGCAATCAAGCTAAAGCTGTCCAAGAAGGACCTCGAGACCGACCAGGACGTTCGCTGGTGCCCGGGCTGTGGTGACTACGCGATCCTCGCGACCGTGCAGCGCACGCTCGCGAACCTCGGCATCAAGCGCGAGAACACCGTGTTCGTCTCGGGCATCGGCTGCTCGAGCCGGTTCCCGTATTACATGAACACGTACGGCTTCCACACGATCCACGGCCGCGCGCCGACGGTCGCGTCGGGGCTCAAGATCACGCGCCCCGAGCTCGATGTCTGGGTGATCACCGGCGACGGCGACGGCCTGTCGATCGGCGGCAATCACATGATCCACGTGCTCCGCCGCAACATGGATCTCAAGATCATCCTGTTCAACAACCAGATCTACGGGCTGACCAAGGGCCAGTACTCGCCGACCTCGACGGTGGGCACCCGTGCTCCATCGACGCCGTCGGGTTCGATCGATCACCCGCTCAACCCGATCTCGCTCGTGCTCGGCGCTGGTGCGACGTTCGTCGCGCGCGCGGCGGACACCGATGCGAAGGGCATGGCGGCGATCCTCGAGCAGGCATATCGCCACAAGGGCGCCGTGTTCATCGAGATGCTGCAGAACTGCCCGGTGTTCAATGACGGCGTGTGGGAGGGCGTGAAGGACGATCCGAAGGGCAAGCAGATCAAGCTCGAGGATGGCAAGCCGCTCCTGTTCGCGGAAGGCACTAAGGGCATCAAGCTCGGCGCGAACATGGCACCTGTGATCGTCGACGTCGGTGAGGGGCCGGGCAAGACGCCCGTCTCCGAGATCGTTGTCCACCAGGAGAAGGGTTCGCCGGTCTACGCGCACCTGCTCGCGCAGCTCGTGCTGCCGGACTTCCCGATCCCGATGGGCGTGCTCTATCGCGAGGACAAGCCCACGTACGACACGCTGGCGACCGCGCAGGTCGAGGATGCAAAGGCGAAGCTCGGTCTCGGTGATCTCAACAAACTGATGTTCGCGGGCATGACGTGGGAAGTCGGCGCGGACGGCACTCGGCACTGATCCTGGCGCAGGTAGCCGCGCTGGCTGCCTGCACGTCGGGACCACCTCCGGGCTTTGCCGGAGGCACGGGCGATCGGTGGTCGTTCCCGCTCGTCGGTGCGCTCGAGAGTGACCTCTTGATCACGCCGGTCACGATCGATGGGCGCGGCCCGTACCTGTTCGGGATCGATCCAGACGCGAACGTCTCGCTGATCGACGAGCAGGTCGTCACGGAGGTCAGCCTGCGCACCCGCAAGGGTCCGCACCGGCTCGACGAGACCGATACGCAGCAGCCGCGATTCTACGCCGAGGTACTCGCGCTCGAGATCGGAGCGCTGATCATCGAGCGCCGCGACGCGATGATCGTCAAGGCGAACACGCTCGATGCGAACGGCCGGCGCATCCATGGCATGCTCGGCAAGGACGTCCTCGCGGACTCGCTGGTGTTCGGCTTCGATCGCGACCAGGGTCTCGCGTACCTGATCACCGTCAAGGCGTTCAAGCCGCCGGCGGATGCGATCGCGCTGAACTACGAGATGTTGCCGTCGCGTGTCCCCAACGCGCAGGTGCTGCCCACGCCGCGCCGCCTCGTGCGCGCGATGATCGCCGGCGAGCCGTTCGCGCTGCACCTCGATCTCGGCGCAACCACGAGCCAGCTCCGCGAGAGCGCCTGGGAGCGGGCCAAGCTCGTGCCGCACGACGTCCAGACCGCGGTGATCGACGAGGTCGGGATCCCGCGCCGGATCACCAGGGCTGGCCTGAGCGGACCTGTCACGGTCGGTGCGGACGCCGCCGCCAGTTCGGCGAGCGCCGACAAGCTCGCGTTCGTGCCGTACGCCGACAAACGGTGGAACGATCACGAGATCGACGGCACCCTCGGTCTCGATTTCTTCCGGCGGTACAGCGTCTGGCTCGACTGGGACGCGAGGACCTACCACCTCGTGCCGCGACGGACCGTTGACGTCGCGACCCGGATCGCGCGCTGGAATGTCGGCGCGCTCGACACGTGCAAGTCTCCCGGCTGCGTCACCATCCGGCTCGTCGATCCGCTGGCGGGCAAGCCGGTCGATCCGGCACGGCCGCACCCCGGTCTCGTGCTCTCGGTGACGCGCGAGGAACTCGCGGGCGGGATGGGGCTCGAGGTCGTGCTCGAGGCCAAGGACCGACCCGAGCTGCCGCGGCTCGCCGTCAACCTGTCGCCCAGCGCCGATCGGGTCATGCAGCACCTCAAGCCGGAGTGGATCGGCGTCACGCTGACGGTCGTCGATGCGAGCCCGTTCCCGCGGCAATGCCCCGCGGATGGCGGTTGCGTCGATCTCCTGGCCCGCTGAGCTTGACGCAGAGCGCTCAGCGGAGAAGATCCGTCCCGCATGGCCTACGTCGTCAGCTCCGAGGATGTCGAACGCACCATCACCGCCTTCACGCGCCTCGACCAGCGCGGCGACAAGAAGGCGATGAACAAGCTCGCGCAGCGGTTGCAGAAGGAGCAGCCGTTCCTGCTCCAGCATGCAGCGGCGGTGCGGACCGAGCACGGTGATGCCGTCGGCGAGGCCGCGGTGTTCTATGCCACGCTGATCTGGGCCATGTTCGATCGCGGTCAAGAAGGCACGCTGCCGCGGCTCACCGGCGGAAACCTCTCCGAGGCCGACAAGGTCGTCACCGAGCAGCTCGCGACCGTCGAGGGCCTCGCCGACAAGCCGGTCCACGAGCGGGTCGCGCCGCGCCTGGTCGAGACTCAGCCGCACATCTACGCCAAGCTCGCCGAGCTCCTCGCCGAGGACGTCAAGGAAGCTGCGATGACGCTCGAGACGGCGACGACGATCATCAAGCCGACCGAGGTCGTGATCGAGGCGTTCGACGCCGCGATGTCAGGCCGTCGCCCCGGCGAGCAACAGGGAACGATCGTCGCCACCGACAAGGTCGGCCGCAACGAGCCGTGCCCGTGCGGCTCCGGCAAGAAGTACAAGAAGTGCCACGGCGAAGCGGCCTGAGCTGAACCGGCACGGGCTCGCGGCGATCGTGCAGAACCGGGCGCCGCGCGGACGCGGTGTTCGCCGAACTGCCGAACCGCCGAACCGAGAAACGCCCCGTCGTTCGACGAGGCGTTGCTGCGTGAGCGACGGGTTCAGCGGCCCGGAGGCGCCGCGAACCGGCCGTCGCCAGGGAACGGATCCGCCGTCTCGCGGGTCATGATCTCGCCCTCATCGGGCATCGGCGCGACGGGGATGCCGAGTGCCATCAGGCCGGCGGTGTCGTTGTAGCGAAGCTCCGCGATCGCGATCGGGCGGCCCGGTGCGCGAACGAACTTGGTGAACGACGCGGCCGAGTGGCGCTGCTCGCCGAACTCGGTGCCAAGGCCAGGGCGTTCGTTCGGCTGCGGCCGCGACAGCTCGACCGAGCCGATGTCATCGCTCTCCTCGAACCGGCGGTTCTGCGGCGGCGGGACGGGGGCCGGGCGGCTCGCGCCACCGGTGGACGGTGCGGAGTCGGCCGCCGGTGCCATTCGCTTCGCGTCGCCACGGGGTGCGCTCTGCGTGGTCGCGGCCTTCGCGGGGCTCGGCTCGCGCGCGGCGACGCTCTTGTCCCGCGCGGTACGACCGCCACCACGGCTTGCCTGCGGGCCGTAGTAGTCGCCACCTTCGCCAATGTCATCTTCGTAATCGTACGGCTGCCGGTAGTTCGGGTTCTCGTTGACGATGATCTGCTGCTGATGGACTTCGACCTGCTCCTCGAACAGCGCGACGGCGATCACGCCGACGTTGCGGGCGGCGCCCTTCTTGCCGGCGTAGGAGTTGTTGACCGACGAGAACCGGAAGGTCGCGACATCCTCGTGCGAGGTGCGGAAGCCTTCGATGCGGGTCTCGCCATACGGTGGGACCACGTAGCCGCGCTTGCGGAGGTCACCGGCTTCGCCGTCCACGACGTCGAGACCATCGACCGACACGACCGCCTCGATGCGGTTCGCGGTCGGGTTCGTGATGCGGATCGTGTAGCGAGCGCCCGAGCTGCCGGCGACGTAGAACCGATCGCGGTGTGCGTACGTCGGCGCGGTGTCGCCACCTTCGCGGATCACCTGCACGTCGTACGGCGCGCGGACCTTGGCCGGCGCGACCGCGATCGCGATCTGCGAGCCGCCGGCGGCGGACGTCACGGGGACCGCAACGCGATCTGCGTACACGGGCTGCGAGCAGCCCAGCGACAGCAGGAGCGATGCGAACGAAGGGGCGAGGAGGAGGCGGCGGAGGCGAACCATGGGTGATTGAGACGCCTGACCCAAGCCGGCGATCTAAACGCGTGTATAGTCCGCCGCATGGCAGCTGCGAAGAAGGCTGGAAAGGGTGCCAAGCCCATGAAGCCAAAGGGGAAACTAGCCCCTGCCACCCCCGCGAAAATCAGCTCGAAAAAGGGGGGGAAGCCGACCGGCGGACGAAAGTCGCCGGATGTTGCCACCGCCGATCCCGCCCTGTTCGACCCGTTGACCGCCGGCGAGGTCGCCGACGCGCTCCGCACGCTGACCGAAGACCGCCGTCTCGGCTCGATGGCCAAGGTCGGCCGCTACCGCGTGATCTGCACCGAGCCGCTCGTCGTCAAGCCGCCGCACTGGATGGCAGGCCACCGGCTCGCGCGCGTCGTCGTCTATGACTACGCCGCGGATCGCACGGTCGATGCGTGCATCGATCTCGATGCCGGTGTCGTCGCGCACCTCGAGCTGACGAAGAGCCAGCCCATGCTGTCGCGCGACGAAGAGGCGCTCGCGATCTCGATCGCGATGACCGACGAGCGCGTCAGCACCAAGCTGATGATGGGCGACGTGCCGCAGACCACGATGCACTACTGGGGGCGCAACCCGAAGGACATCTCGTACGCGCGCCGTTCGGCCGCGGTGATCTTTGGCCGCAGCGATGGCCATGCGTCGCTGGTCGCCGTCGTCGACCTCCTCGATAACCAGGTGACCCAGGTGGTCCCGGCGGAGCTGTGGTGATGAGCAACGTCATCAGCGAAGCGAACTGGAAGTTCCACTGGCGGCTCACCGAGTCTGCCGGGATCATGGTCTACCTCGCCGACTTCAAGGGTCGGCGTGTGATGTGGGAAGGCTCGCTGCCGTACGTCACCGTCGATCATCAACAGCAGTCGCTCGACGTCGCGACCGACGCAAGTGAAGTCCACGGTCCGTGGTGGGTGCCGCTCGGAACTCGCACGATCCAGGGCCCGGTTCGCGTCCAGTCGTTCCGCGGTGGCGTCGAGCTCTCGGCGAACTTCCAGGCTGGGCCTTACCAGTACACGCAGCTGTGGCGATTCCATGACGACGGTCGGCTGTCCCCGTGGCTCACGATCTACGGGCCCGGGGTCCACGATCAGCACACGTATCACCCGCACTGGCGGTTCGACTTCGATCTCGACGGCGCGCGCAACGATGCGTTCGAGCGGTTCGAGGGCAATCGCTGGCACCGCGTCGAGAATGAGGGCTGGTTCCCGTACGGCGGTGAAGCCGACGAGGGCGGGTCGGTCTGGCGCCAGGTCGACTTCGAATCGGGCTCCGCGATCAACATTCGCCCGCACAGCTGGGACGACGCCGAGGTGTTCGCGATCCGCTACCACGACGGCGAGTGGGCACCGTACTCGCCGCGCAGCGCTGCTGGCAGCCAGCCGTTCCCCGCCGCGTATGTCGGCGATGAAGCTCTCGACGGCGACGACGTCACGCTGTGGTACGTCGCGCACGTTCACTTCGACCAGTCCTTCCCGTACACCGCGGGCCCGTGGATCAAGGTCGAAGGCCTCGGCAGCTAGCGCTTCCTTGACGCGCTGCGTGGTCGCGCGAGTGGCCGCGGATCGGCGGGTCGAACCGCCTGGGCGGCGAGCCTCCGCCCCGGGGGAACTGGCACCGGCTACTCGACTCGCCGGCTTGAGGTTCGCGGAGATAGCGCCGCGCGCGGATCGAGCGAGCGCGAGCGCTCGGGTCACGAGGCGCAACGACGTGGCCCTGAGTTCGCATCATCGGGCTGCATGAGGAACCTTGCCGTCCTTCTGCTCTGCGTTCTTGCTGCCTGTTCGATGGGCGAAGAAGAAGACGAGGTGGGCTCCGACGAGGTCGCCGACTACGAGGTCGATCCCGACGACGGCAAAGGCGACGGTGTCTCGGCCGTCTTCAGCCAGAACGATGTCGTCGGCGACGATGTGTTCCTCGACAGCGGCCAGATGACGGTCGCCGAGGTCCAGAAATTCTTCGAGCAGTCGCCGTACGGCAACCGCTCGTGGCTCGCGAGTCACACGGTCAACGGGATGACGGCCGCCGAGGCCGTGGTCGCCGCGTCGACCTCCGAGGGCATTCATCCGCTGATGCTGCTCGCCCGCATGCAGGTCGAGTCCACGCTTGTCAGCAAGACTGCGAAGCCGTCGCAGTACCGGATCGACAAGGCGCTCGGCTGCGGCTGCCCGGATAACGCGGCGTGCGCGTCGCAGTACAAGGGCTTCGACAAGCAACTCGTGTGCGGCGGCAAGATCCTGCGCAAGTGGTACGACGCGTCGGTCGACGGCAGCGGAGAGTGGAGGAAGGACTCGACGCGCAAGACGCTCGATCCGAAGAGCGTGACCCCCAAGAATCACGCGACCGCGTCGCTGTACGCGTACACGCCGTGGGTGCTCGTCGGTCGCGGCGGTAACTGGCTGGTCTGGAACGTGACTCGCAAGTACGTCCGTCACGCGGAGGCCGCGGGCTACCTCGCGGTCGACTAGCGACTCACGGCATCGGCGCGTTCGGATCGACTTCGCAGTCGTCGAACACGTTCTTGATGTTGTCGATGCAGAGCTTGATGCGGGTCAACACGCAGAGGACGACCTCGTCCTTGCCGTCGAACGAGATCTGCACTTTGCCCTCCTTGTAGCCCTTCTGCGTGCAGCGGACCTCGAGCTTGGTGCCGAACGGCATCTCCATCGTCGCGCCGCCGGGGCCGCGGTAGCTGTGGCCGACGTAGAGCGTGGCGCCCTCGGGCTTCGTCAGCACCTGGACCATCATCGTGCCGCGACCATTCGGGGTCGCGACCATTGTCGGCGCATCGAGGCCGCCATCGCGGCGGCGGATGCGAACGCCGGTGTCGTCCTCGAGCATGATGATCTCGGCCGGCGCGTCGATCTGCATCGTGACGACGGCGGTGGCGTCGCCGAGGGGCACGCCCGCATCGGTGGCCTCGACCCTCTGTGGCGCATCGGGCGGCGGCACGATGGCTGCGGCGTCGGCCATCGCGGTGACCACGCCCGCATCGCGCGGTGCATCGGCGGCATTGCGGCGGGCCATCACGAGCGCGATCGCAATCGCGGCGCCACCGAGGACGACGAGGCCCATCAGCACGAGCGGCCACGACTTGCGCTGCGCGGGCAGCCCGGTCTCGGTGAACACGTGCTCGAACGTGTGTGGCTTGCTGTCGTTCGACGTCACGAACTGGGGCTCGTCCTTGAGGCGCCGATTCGTCGGTGACGAAGGCGTCAGCTCGGGCGCGACCTGCGTGCGGTTGAGGTGCGGCGCGGGTTGCACCGCCTGGATTCCGGGATCCGCGCCGGGAGGCAACGGTGCGAGCGCGTACACCGGGTTTCCGGTCAGGCTCTGACCGACGATGGTCTGCACTTTCTCGAGCGCGACGAGCAGCTCGCCCATGGTCTGGAACCGCGCCTCGCGCTTCTTCGCGAGTGCGTGGAGGATGATCCCCTCGAGGTCGGCGGGGATGTGCAGGTCGGGGCGGACCTTCGTCGGCGGCTCGACCGGATCGAGCATCTGCATCGCGAGCGTCCGGACCATGCTGTCGGCGCGATGCGGGACGCGGCCGCACGTCATCTCGTAGAGGATCACGCCGAGAGCGTAGATGTCGACGCGACCATCCGTGTCGCTACGACCGGCCGCCTGCTCGGGAGCCATGTACTCGGGCGTACCGAACACCGAACCGGCGCGCGTCAGCCGCGGCTCGGCCGCATTGCCCGGCGTGGGGGCCACCTTCGCGATGCCGAAGTCGACGATCTTGACGAAGTCGGTCCGATTGTCGCGATCGACGAGGAAGACGTTCTCCGGCTTGAGATCGCGGTGGACGATGCCCTTGTCGTGCGCAGCTCCGAGCGCGCGCGCGATCTGCGCGGCGATCTTGATCGTCCGCTGCGGCGGGAATGGCGCTGCTGCGCGCATCGCGGCGCCGAGCGTCTGGCCGAACACGAACTCCATGACCGAGTACGTCATGCCGTCGCGGGTGGTGCCGAAGTCGGTGACGTCGATGATGTTCGGGTGGCCGATCCGCGACGCGGCCTGCGCTTCCTGGATGAACCGCTTGATCGTGGCGGCATCGCGCATGACCTCGCGCTTGAGAACCTTGATCGCGAGCGGGCGCTCGATCACCACGTGGTGCGCCGAGAACACGACGCCCATCCCGCCTTCGCCGATCTTCTTCTCGATGTAGTACCGACCGTCGAGCGTCTGCCCGACGAGCTTGTCGTACTCGTCGTCGTGGACTCCGCGAAAGGTCTCGAGCGCGTCGGACACGCTATCGGACGCCGACACGGCGCGAAACGCCGCCGCCGCTGCGGGTGGACGCGGCCGTGCGGCCGTCACCTCGTCGAGTGGCAGGGTCTTGAGCCGCGAGTCGGCGTGCGTCCGCGGCGGGGGCTCTTCCTGAGCGACCATCGCCTCCGACAGCAGGGTCTGCCTGTCGGCGCTCGAACGCGGCACGATCAGGGCCGTCCGATCGAACGGACAGAACCCGGGCTCAGGGAACGTCCTCTGGCACGCCGGGCAGAAGTGCAGCACGACGTCCTACTGGCGGGTGTCGTCGTAGAGCTGGGTGCGGAAGTAGAGAAACACCTCGTTGTCCGCACCGACAGCGATGACGTTGCTTCCGTTGTACGGCGTGACCGCGACGGTACGGCCGAAGAACTGATCGCCTTCGGGCTGTGCGTCGTAGAGCGTCATCGCCGGCGTCGCAACGACACCTGTCGTCAGATCGAGCGGGAACACGACGACCTTGCCCGCCTTGACCGCCTCGACCGTTGCGCCGGGATAGCCAGCGACCACGTACTTCGCGGACCCGATGTCGAGAATGGCCGCGCTGCGTAGCTCGGGGTCATCGATCGGGATCCCGAGCCGCGTCGCGACCCGCATCCCGCCGGACATCGTGGTGACGTCGTACAGCGCGAGGTAGCCCTCGTTGTTGTCCTTGCGTCCAACGAGCAGCGCATAGCGCCGGTCGATCATGATGATCTGCGAGCCCTTGCCCGGCACGAAGCTGGTGTCGACGGCCATCGAGAGCGGCAGCGGTCCCGACATGCCGCCGGTGCACGGACCGACGGGCGGCTGACCGTTGAACACGCCGCCCGGGTAGAGAAGAAGCTTGCCGGCGCCTCCGACCGCGGCCCACACGACGAGGTCGTCGGTGGTCGTTGACGTGATCGCCGCGCCGCCCACGCCGCGGATCAGCAACGGCATCCCCGCGTCGTCGAGCAACTTGCAGCTCGGCTGGCTCGGCGGAGCAGCCGCATAGAACGTTCCGTAGACGGTATCGATGGCTCCGAGGAGGCCCGACGCGACGATCGGCTGCGACGGATGGGCGGCAGCGGTGTCGAGGCGCGGCGGCGCAAGAAAGTAGGCTGCAGCACTCGGCTGCTCGGGCCCGAACACCTGGTGCGCGACGAGCCCGCCGACTCCGCTGAGCACCGCAATGCTGGCACCGCCGGCGTTGGTGATGAGAGCGACCTCGTCGCTCGTCGGATCTGCGAGCAGGATCGGCGACGGATCGAGGTTGCCGATGCCGAACTGGTTGTTCAGCTTGAGCGCCGTCGGTGCGAGGTCGGAGTCGCCGTTGGTCGCGTACACGATCTCCGTGAACTGCGCCTGGCCGGCGCCGATCGCGACGAGCTTGCCGCCGCCGCCGGCCGGAGACACCCGCGAGCCACGCTGGAGTGCGACGCCGTAGTCCGTCGAGTCGCCGTTCGGCTTCGCCGTGACGCTGACCCAGCTGTCCTTCTCGAGGTCATCGAACTCGGTCCACTTGCAGCCACCGGTCGAACCACCGAGTAGACCGATCGCGGAGAGCAAAGTCAGGGTGCGCATCAGAATGACATCCCCATGCCCAAGCCAGCGTAGCCCGGGCCAATCTGTGGTTGCAGCGCGAGCGCACGGACATCGATCAACGCCTTCGACGGCTCGCCCTTCTCGCGGAACGTGTAGTAGATGGCGGTCAGCGCGGTGATGCCGGCGATCACGAACGTTGCATCGGCAGCGATCGCAAAGGCCTTGCCCTTGAAGAACCGCGGATCCTCGGGATCCGGCGGCGGGTTGCCGGCGGCGATCGCATCGTTGAGCTCGTCGCGATACTTGTTCGCCTGGAGGCCGAGGTAGACCCCGCCGGCACCGAAGCCCGCGGCGAGGACGTACGCGATCACTGCATCGCTGCGGCTCGGCTTCGGCATCAGGCCGACCTTGATCGACATCTCGGTCTTCGCCTGGATCGTGACGCGGCGGGTGTACGACTTGTAGCCGGGCCGCGAGACGGTGACGACGTGATCACCCTGCTGCACGGCCTTGAGGCACGGACC
>JAYUYE010000773.1:0-3416 GCA_043752985.1 Myxococcales bacterium | reverse complement strand
GCATCCGCGCAGCCCGATCGCGCGTCGCACGAGCGACCGCCGCAAGCGACACCACACGCGCCACGGTGACCGCGACCTGGAGCGCTGCTTCGACGACGACCATCTGGTCGTCCGGGTCACGGAACGCGCGCTCGACCGCGACGTTCAGCCGATCGAACACCATCTCCGCGTCGGAGAGCACGACCTCCTCGCTGTCGCCCCACGCGAGCCGGCGTGACACAGACTCGTGCAGCGTCAGATCGAGCCCGGGGACCGACTCGCCACCGATCGAGAGGGCGCGCAACAGGGCATCGAACACCTCGCTGCCCGGTGGATCGCGGTCGCCATGCTCGGCGGTGTCCAGCACCTCGTCGCGCAAGACGCTGACGGCTTCGACCAGATCGGTTTGCTCGGGCATGATCACCACTCCGTCGTGCCGCGGGATCCCCATGGCAGGCTGGCGTCGACATTCGTCGCGAACCGGCGCTCGAGCTCGGCGCGCTGGCGCTCGACCTTCGCCACCTTGTCGCGGAGCTCGGAGGTCACGGCCTGGGACTCGCGGAGCTTCTCGCTGGACGGCGCCGTGGCCTCGAGCACGAGCCCGGTCGCGGCGCTGACGAGCCGCTGGTGCGCGGCGCTGACGACGCGAAGCACGCGCGCGCGAGTCGCAGACGTCGCCTGGATCTGGTGCACGCTCGAGGCGGTGAGGATCCGCGCCTGATCGAGTGCGTCGAACAGCGGCATCACGCCCGCCTCGTCGGTGCTGCGCTGGCCGTAGAGATCGCGCGCCGCGATCACCGATGCCGCGAAGTTGCCTGCGGAGTCCATCGCGACTGACTCGAGGCCGGTCAGCACTTGCTTGACGAGCTCGGCGCGCGGCGCCGTGCGTGCGCGTGCGATCGTCAGTGTCTTCTCGATCGCGCTCATCACCTCGGCGGACTCGCCGGGATTTGTGATCGGGCGATCTGCGCGCAGGAACGGAATCGTCGGGCGATCGATGAAGCGGTCGCCGCTGTCGTTGAAATCGCCGTCGTCCGGCGGATCGATTGTCTCCTGCGCCGACGTGTGGAGCAGGATCAGCTCGCTATCGACCTGACGGAGTCGCTCGGCGAGCAGGCCACCGAGTGCGAGCTCGGCGACCACGAGCGCGCGGCTGACCGCGACATCGAGCAGGAACCCGAGTTCGGGCTCGAGCGTGCGGATCTCGTCGACGACGACCCGCGAGCTCTCGCCCAGGATATCCATCATCCCGCGCAACGGCGCCCACTCGCCGCCTCGCTCGAACCAGCCGCCGGCGAGGTTCTGCGCGAACGTCCAGACATTCACGCCGGTCGACTTCTCGAGATCGTGGAAGACCGCCTGGCACAGGCTGAGCCCGACCAGCTCGAGCGCCTCGTTCGGATCGAGACCGCGAACGATCGGGTTGCGCGCGAGCCCGCGCTCCTTCGCGACGTGAAGAAACCGCTGGCGGCGCTGCCACCAGGCGATCGCCCCGTTCGTCCTCACGAGCTGCGTCGTGGTCGCGACCGGCTGCGGTGCCTCGATCACGATCGTCGTCACGTTATCGCCGCCACCGCCGCGCAGCGCGAGCTCGATCAGATCGCGCGCCACGTGCTCGGGCGCGTCGCCGGAGCCAAGGACGTACTGGATCGCTTCGGCCGCAGCGTAGCCGTAGAGCCCGTCGGAGCACAGCATCAGACGATCGCCCGGCTTGAGCTCGATCTCGACGACGTCGACCCTGCACTCGGCGCGCGAGCCAAGGTTTCGCGACAGCACATTCTTGTAGGGATGGCGCTCGGCCTCGTCGGGAGAGAGCAGACCTCGATCGACGAGCTCCTCGACGATCGTGTGGTCGCGCGTCAGCATCTGCAGGCGGCCTTGTCGCAGCAGGTAGGCACGGCTGTCGCCGACGTGACCGATCACGGCGCGGTTGGCGTCGACGAGGAGACACGCGACGCACGTCGTGCCCATGCCGTGGCGCTCGCGATCGGCCTGTGCAGCACCGAACACCGCCGCCGACCCCGACTGGATCGCAGCCTCCATCAGCGACTTCGGCTCCATCGCCGTCCGCCGGTGCGCGACGAAGCTGAGGATCGCATCGCGCGCGGTCTGCGAGGCGACGTCGCCGGCGTTCGCTCCGCCCATGCCGTCGAGAACGACGTAGAGCCCGCGACCCGGATCGACGATCATCGAGTCCTCGTTATTGGTCCGGACCTTGCCGACGTTGGTGTCGCCGGCAACCCGCACTCCCAGAGGCATGCCCGCGGGCGGAGTCGCCGTGGTCACGGTTGCTTGCCCTCGCGCTCTCGGCCGGAGAGCTGCTCCCACTGACCGAGCCGGCGCGCCAGCTCGTCGGCGATCAGATCGTTGACCGCACGCGCGGTGCTCGCCGTGACCCGCGTCAGGAGCAGCGTGAGCTCGGCGCCCTCGGTAGTCCCGGCGCCTTCGTCCTGCGCCACTTGCGCGGCGGTGTCGCCAATCGCGACGAGCATCGCGAGCACCGAGGCCGGGCTCTGCGCCTCTGCCGCCCGCATCGCAAGGAAGGTGTGGAGGAACGCCCGGTGCAGTCCGAGGTCACCGGTGGCGATGAAGTTGCCGATGTGGTCGAGGACCGCGCCGATCTGTGCCCGCGCAGTGGGTTCGTCCAGCCGCCCGAGCGATGGATCCAGCGTCGACCGCAACTCGAGCAGACGCACGAGGACGCTGGGTCGCAACGCCTCGTAGGCCTTTGCCAGCGGTGGCCTCGTCGACATCGCCTCGATGGTAACCCCGTCTCGGGCGAGGATGCTACGCTGCGCGAAGGCAATGCCGGCGGTGAAGGAAGGTCGCGTACTCGTCGTGGACGACGAGCCCATGGTGCGCGAGACGCTCGGTCAGGTCCTGTCCGACGAGGGCTACGTCGTCGATCTCGCGGTCGACGGGGAGAGCGCACTCGAATGCGTCCACGCCGCGCGCCCGGACGCAATCCTCCTCGATCTGATGATGCCCGGGATGAACGGACGACAGTTCCTCCAGGCACTGCGCGACGTCCCCGCATACGCGAACGTCCCCGTCCTGATCATGACCGCGGTGCACGGGCTCAACGTCAATCTGGTGACGCTCGGCGCGAGCGAGGTCGTCGAGAAGCCGTTCAACGTCGACGAGCTGCTCAACAAGATCGCGCTCGCGGTCTATCGCTCCCGCGATGCCAACAAGAGCATCACCCAGCCACTCCCGTTCGTCACCACGCCTCCGGTGACCGCGCCCGAGCAGGACCGAGGCGTCGTGCTCATCGTCGAGCATGATCGCCGCCGGCTCCAGCAGCTCGATCTGATGCTGTCCGCCCGGGGCTACACCGTCGTCTCGATGACGCGCGCACTCGTCCAGATCTCGCGGCTCGCACGCGCTCTACGGCCCCGCGCGATCCTCCTCGATGGCAAATCCGACGGCGTTGCCGA
>JAYUYE010000772.1:0-3421 GCA_043752985.1 Myxococcales bacterium | reverse complement strand
CCTGCCGGCGCGAATCGCCGCGGCGCATCGTCGTGATGCTCGCGAATCGTGGTCATCGAGTCGTGGATCGAGGGCACCTTCTTCTCGGGCGCGAGCGCCGCCAGGTCGGAGGCGGTCGGCAACTCGATGTTGATGCTGAGCCGGTCGCACCACCCGCCGGCCTCCGCGATCAGCGCGGCCGAGGCACCCGCGACCGCCTTGAGGTGGATGTAGCCGCCGAACTTGTGCGTCGTTCGCAGGGTGCGGGCGACCTGCGTGACGAGCTCCATCGTGTAGTCGGGATCGCGCAGCACCCCGGACGACAGGAACAAGCCTTCGATATAGTTCCGGCGATATATCGCGAGCGTCAGCTCGACGACTTCGTCGGGTGTGAACGCTGCCCGCTCGATGCCGCTGGAGCGGCGGTTCACGCAGTACGTGCAGTCAAACGTGCACTTGTTCGTGAGCAGGATCTTGAGCAGTGACACGCAGCGGCCATCCGGTGTGTAGCTGTGACAGATGCCCTCGCCGGTGACGTGACCGAGCCCGCCCGGAGTGCCGGCCCGCTTCGCGCCACTCGATGCACACGAGGCGTCGTACTTCAGATCCCGTTCAGCGCATTTCTGAGTGGCCGCGTCTCGGTCGACGAGCAGCTTCGGGCCGAGGTCCATCGCACTCGGCACGAGCGGCATGGCGCAGCTGTCGCGCACCCATCCTCCCGGGCAGCTCGCACACCCAGTGGTGTCCAGACCCAGTTCGCGAGACACTGGCAGAATGCGGGAGGCGGTGCTGTACGTGACGCTCGGGCTAACCGCCTGCTTCGGGCCGGTCCCTCCGTCGGGTGCGCCGTGCGCGCCGAACCGGGACTGCCCGGACCCGCTCGTGTGCTCGCCGAGGACCCTGACCTGCGAGCCCGGCCCCAAGCCCGTGGAGGATGCGCCCGGGGACGCGGTCGCGAGCGATGCACCGGGTGGCCGCGACTGCTGGCCTCTGTGGCGCGCCGGGACCGTGACGCTGACAGCGCCGACCGTCATCGCAGACGTGAGCTCGACTGACTACGAGCACGACCCGGCGTTCGCTGCTGGCGATCTCGAGCTCTATGTCGCGAGGGGCAGCGGTGATCAAAGCGAGATCCACCGTGCCTCGCGGACGAGCCGCCTCGCTCCATTCGTGTCGCTCGGACGCGATGCAACACTCAACGCGAGTGGCCACGATGGCCGGGTCGCGGCAGCGGTCGGTCACGAGCTGGTCGTGCTGTCGTCGACACGCCCCGGCGGTGCGGGCGGCGAAGATCTGTACCAGGCCGATCGCGCATCGGTGATGTTGCCGTTCGGGCCGCCGAGCCGGAGCTCGCTGCTGGCACTCGACCAGACCGATCAGCAGCTCGACCCCGAGCTGATCGGAGACGGTCGCCGGCTCTATTACTCGATGATCACTCTCGCGCTCGCGCCGCAGCGCATCTGGACGGCATCGCGCACGTCGGTGACGGAAGCGTTCGGCGGGCCGACCGAGGTCCTCATCGTTGGCGCGCCGGCAGTTCGCGCCGATCCAGCGGTGTCTCCTGACGAGCTCGTCATGGCCTACACCACGATCTCCACCACGGCTAGGGGCAACCAGACCGACCTCCGGATCGCGCGGAGATCGTCGAGCGCGTCGTCCTTCGAGGACATTGGCCCCCTTCCGTTCAACACGTTGGCGAACGAAGGCGACGCCGACTTCAGCGCTGACGGCTGCGAGCTCGTGTTTGCTTCGGATCGGCCGAGCGGTCCCGGCTCGCGCGACATCTGGCTGACGACCGTCGTCGAGATGCCGTGACGTTCTCGCATGGCAGCCGCAACCGGCTGACTCCGCGGGACCTGCCGCGGTTTCCGAGCGAGTCGCTGTTCGATCGAATCGCGCGCGCGGTATGCCGAACCGAGTGCTTGCCGCGCAAGGAACTGTACGAAGCGTGGGAGGTCGCGCGACGTGCGCGACGCCGCTACCGTGGAGGACGCGTGATCGACCTCGCGTGCGGTCACGGTCTCGCCGCCCACCTGATGCTGCTGCTCGATAACACCTCGCCCGTCGCGCATGCGGTCGATACCCGGATTCCAGACAGCGCGCAGCTGCTCGCTGCCGAGCTCGTGCGGACGTGGCCGCGGATTGCCGGGCGCGTGATGTTCGAGGAGCGCCCTCTCGCCGCCATGGCGCTCACCCTCGACGACATCGTGGTCTCCGTGCACGCCTGTGGGGGGCTGACCGACGATGTGCTCGACGCGGCGATCCAGGCACGTACCCGGGTCGTAGTGCTGCCGTGCTGTCAGATCGCTGCGCCGTCGCCGCTCGATGGCTGGCTCGACGCGCCGCTGGCGGTCGACGTCGCGCGCGTGCAGCGACTCGTGGCCGCGGGCTACGACGTCGTGACCCAGACGATCGCCGCGGAGATCACGCCGAAGAACCGCCTGTTGCTCGGGGCTCCGCGCGCGTGATGCGGTTCGTGGTCCCGCTCGTCATGACGCTGCTCGCGGCGCCGGCGCTGGCGCACGACTACTGGCTCGCGCCAGTCACTCACTTCGTGCCCGGGGACGGCGATGTCGGCGTGTCGCTGCTCGTCGGCGACAAGCTCGTGGTCGAGGAGGATCGCCCGTTCGAGGGAGAGCGCACGCCGCGCATCGACCTCCTGCATGGCACGCACACGATCGACCTGCGCCCCGACGCGATGGAGCGCGCGCTGCCGTTCCTGACGATTCCCCTCCACGGTCCTGGTGGGCATCTCCTCGTGGTCGACCGCGTGCCGGCGACCGTCGAGCTCGACGCCGCGAAGTTCGAGAAGTACATCGTCAACGAGGGCCACAGAGGGATCCTCGAGGAGCGGGCGAAGCGCGGTGAGTCGGCGCTGCCCGGGCGCGAGCGGTACCGCCGCAACATCAAGGCGCTGTTCCAGGTGGGCGCAGCGCGCGACCAGACCTTCGGCATCGATACCGGGCAAGGAATCGAGCTGATCCCCGAGCAGAATCCGACCTTCGCAACGCCCGGCGAGACCGTCACGTTCCGCCTGACGTTTCACGACAAGCCGCTCGCGAATCATCAGGTCGTTGCGCTCTCGAAGAGCACCGGCGCCGTCGCGGTGGTCCACTCGACGGAGTACACGACCGACGCGGAGGGTCGCGTGAAGATCGCGATCGATCGGTACGGCGATTGGCTGATCCGCGGCGTCCACATGATCCGATGCGAGACGGAGTGCGACGCCGTGGAGTGGGACAGCTTCTGGGTCGCGTACACGTTCGGCAATCCAGTGACCGCTGCGGTGCCGAGCGGCGTTCCGATGATTGCCGTCATCGGAGCCGCCGCTGGCACCTTGATCTTCGGGCTGCTCGGCTTCGTGTTGTGGCGGCGAACTAGAATCCGCCGCTGACGCCGACCGTCATCCCGCCACCACGCACGTGCTGCACGCTCGCGGACC
>JAYUYE010000771.1:0-3433 GCA_043752985.1 Myxococcales bacterium | reverse complement strand
GCGCCACGAGCAACGGCGCGCGCACGGCAGGCTGCTTCTTGCGAGCGAGCAACCCGTCGACGAGCTCGACCGTGGTCTTCGTGTCACCGACGTTGAGCGACCGGCTCAGCGCCGCCGTCGCGGTCAGCGTGCCGAACAACCACCACAGCACCAGCACCATCGCGAGCCCGATCGCCATCCACGCCTTGCCCGTGTTGTCGGTCTCGCTCGACCACATGAGCACGCCGTAGACACCGGCCATCATCACCGGCACACCCCAGCTCTGGAGGATCCGGATCACGTGGAGCCACGCAGGTGGCCGGCGATCCGCATCGCGACCTCCAGCGCTTGCTCGTAGTTGAGGCGCGGATCGACGCGGCTCTTGTAGGCGCGCTCGAGATCGAGATCCGTCAGGCCACGCGAGCCGCCGGTGCACTCGGTGACGTCTTCGCCGGTGAGCTCGACGTGGACACCACCGAGCCGCGAGCCAAGCTGCGTATGCAACGAGAAGCTCTGCTCGAGCTCGTCGACGATGTTGTCGAACTTGCGCGTCTTGATTCCGCCGGACGTGGTCTCGGTGTTGCCGTGCATGGGATCGCACATCCACAGCACGGTGCGTCCGGTCTTGCGAACAGCCTCGACCAGCGGCGGCAGCTTGGACTGCACGTTCTTCGCGCCCATCCGATGGATCAGCGTGATCCGGCCGGGTGAGCGCTGCGCATCGAGCGCGTCGAGCAGGCCGACCAACCACTCGGTGCTCATCGCGGGCCCGATCTTGATCCCGAGCGGGTTGTTGATCCCGCGATGGAACTCGACGTGCGCACCCTCGAGCTGCGCGGTCCGCATGCCGATCCACGGGAAGTGCGTCGACAGGTTGTACCAGCCGGCGCGGCGCGGAACCTGTCGGGTCTGGGCCTGCTCGTACGGCAGCGCGAGCGCCTCGTGGCTCGTGTAGACGTCGACGCGACGCAGGGCCTCGGACTCGACGCCGGTGATCGCGGACACGAAGTCGAGAGACTCGCGGATCGAGCGAACGATCTCCTCGTACCGCGTGCGCGCGGCGCCCTGCGCAAACGAGACGTCCCAGTACTCGGGGTGATGGAGATCCGCGAACCCGCCATCGGTCAGGGCGCGAATGAAGTTGAGCGTCAGGCCCGCGCGCTCGTAAGCGCGCAGCATCAGGACCGGATCGGGCTCGCGATCCGCCGCGGTGAACGCGTCGCGATTGATGATGTCGCCGCGATACGCCGGCAGCGTGACGTCACCGCGGGTCTCGACATCGGCCGACCGCGGCTTCGCGTACTGGCCGGCGATCCGACCGATGCGAACCACGCGCAGCCGTGTCCCGTGAACGAGGACGAGGCTCATCTGAAGCAGGATCTTGAGCTTCGCGGCGATCGGCTCGGAGCGGCAGTCCTCGAAGCTCTCCGCGCAGTCGCCGCCCTGGAGCACGAACGCCTCGCCGCGCGCGGCCTGCGCGAGCTCGCCCTTGAGTTTCTCGATCTCCCACGACGTCACGAGCGGCGGCAGCCGGCCCATCTCGTCAACGACGCGCGCGAGCGCCTCGGGATCGCGGTACCCGACCTGTTGTGTCGCGGGCTTCTGCTTCCAGCTCGTCGGGGACCAGGTCATTCGGGAACTTCCTGTTCGGTCGGGGTAGTCTGTCTCGGTGCGCACTCGACGGGCCGCGTGCCCTCGTAGTCCATGCGCTTCACCGATGCGGAGTACAGCTTCGCGGGGTCGATCGTGCCCTTGCTCTTGCGTAGCTGGTCCGCGAGCGCATCGCGGATGATCACGTTCGTCATCTTGATCGAACTCTCTGGCAGCTTGAGCCGGCCGATCAAGCCGTCGCCACCGGAGGCGAGAAAGTCGCTGGTCACGAGCTTGTACGACGTCGTCTCACCGAGCGGTTTGCCCCCGACCTTGATCTCGATGTCGATCTTGCCAGCCTTGCAGCGCGCCTTCGCCGTGAGCCCGCCCCACGACAGGATCGCGCCGCCGCGTTGCAGGTTGGACGACACCAGCTTGCGCAGGTGCGCGCCCTTGACGTCGACGATCGCGAACCGATTGTCGAACGGCATCGCCTCGTAGAGCTGGCCGTACGTCAGTGAACCCGCGGGCATGTCCGCGCGCAGACCGCCGCCGTTCGTCACCGCGACCTGGGTACCCGGCGAGGCGGCGAGCATGAGGTCCGTGAACCAGTTGCCCTCGGCGGACTCCGAACCGTACGACTTGCTGATCACGCCGCCGAGCGTCACGCCGAGCTTCTCCTTGCGGCGAACATCGGCCTTCGCGATCGAGGCATCGACGATCGCCTGCACCGCAGCCACCGGCGTCACGGGCTTGCCCTCGTAGTCGCCGGTCTTGCACAGCGCGACGGCGATCGGATTGCCGTCGCCCTCCCCTTCGCACAGCATCCGCGGCTTGTGGATCTTGACCGAGGTGACGTGGCCATCGGGGCTGACCCGCAGATCGACGCGGCCGAAGGCGCGCCCCGACGAGTACGACTCGATCACCGCGATGTCGTTGATCCGGTGCGCGACCGCGGCATGCGTGTGGCCACCGATGATCACGTCGACCGTGTTCTTCGGTAGCTCCTCGATCAGCTTGTAGAGCTCCTCGTTGCGCTCGCACGACGATGGGTCGTTCGGTTGATCGAGGCTCTTGCACTTGGTTCCGATGTGCGCGGTCACCACGATCAACGTGGCGCCCTGCGCACGCAGCGCCTTGGCCTCGTCGACGATCGCGGTCGCCGGCGGCGGCTTCATCACCAGGCCGGCGAAGTTCGCGGGCATCGTGGTGAACGGCGTGGACTCGGTGCTCGCGCCGATGATCCCGATCTTGACCCCGGAGACCTCGACCATCGTCGACGCTGGCATGTTGGGCCACTTGATGCGGGCACCGCTCTGCGCGTCGGAGATGTTCGCGACGAGCATCGGGAACTTCGCTTCCTGCGCCCGCTTCTTGAGTGCACCGCGCGCGTCGTCCTCGATCGAGTCCGGGGTGGCCGCTGGGCCCTCGGGGCCGAAATCGAACTCGTGGTTGCCGACAGCCGCGGCCGTGTAGCCGATCTCGTTGTACGCGCGCACGACATCAGCACCCTCGTTGATGTTCGACTCGAGCGTGCCCTGGAACATGTCGCCACCGTCGAGCAGCACCACGCCACCGCCATCGGCAGCGCGGGTGGCGCGCAGGTTCGCCATGTAGCCCGCGAGCACCGGCAAGCGATCGAGCGCGCCGTGCAGATCGTTGGTCCCGATGATCGAGATCGTGAGCGCGCCCACTTTGCGCTGCGGTGGCGGTTGCGGCCCGCGCTCCGGCTTCCTCGCGGAAGGCTGCGAGCACGCGACCGTGAGGCTCACAGCTAGCCAGGCCAATCTCATGTTGCGCACTCTACCTCGGCTCCACCGCTGCGGGGGTCGGCGGTGGGTCCTCGCCCGTCTCCTCCGCCGAA
>JAYUYE010000770.1:0-3433 GCA_043752985.1 Myxococcales bacterium | reverse complement strand
ACGGCGACGGCTGCGCACCTTGCGGCTGGCCATACGGCGCGGGCTGCTGTGGCTGTCCGTACGGAGCGGGCTGCTGCGGCTGCTGCTGCGGCTGACCGTAAGGTGCAGGCTGCGCGGCTTGCGGGGGCTGCCCGTATGCCGGCTGCTGCGGCTGTCCGTACGGCGCGGGCTGGTGCGGCTGTCCATACGCCGGCTGCTGCGGCTGTCCGTACGCCGGCTGCTGCGGCTGTCCGTACGGCGCGGGCTGTCCGGGCGGCTGCTGCGGCTGACCGAAACCACCCTGCTGCGGAGGCGGCGCGAAGCCTTGCTGCGGCGGCGGAGCGAAGCCCTGCTGCGGACCGCCAGGGCGCGGTGCTCCGCCGGGCTGGCCGGGCTGGCCGGGCTGGCCGGGCTGACCGGGCTGGCCGGGCTGACCGGGGCGACCGGGCGGCTGCGGCTGCGGCGTTGCCTGCTGTATCTGCGGCGCGGCATAGCCGAACATGGTCTTTGCAGGAGCCGCGCTTGGCGCGCCCTGCTGCATGGGCGGCATCGGTCGTCCACACGTGCCGCATGCCGGCGCGTTCATCAGGACTGCTGCGCCACAATACGGACACGGCCTAGTTGGTGTCGCCATTTCGGGATCCCCTGGTTTTTCGAGGCTGAACGGTATCTCACGCGAGAAGCGTTTCGCAATCAAGTGACGCGGATTTGGGGGCTTGCCCCGCGCGCCGTGATATAGAGCCCAGGTGGCGCGCCGGCTACCCGGACACGACGCAGTACGGGGCGAGGCGGTCGAGGTTCGAATCGCCGACACGTCCGTACGGGCGTATGCGGAGGAGAGCATCGCCGCCGCCGCGCTCGCGAGCGGCACCCGCGTGCTCTCGCGGTCGATGAAGTATCACCGCCCACGAACGTTTTTCTGTTTCGAGGGCCACTGCAGCGGCTGCCTCGTCCGACTGGGAGGCGTGCCCAATCTGCGAGCGTGCCAGGCGCCATGCGTGGGCGGCGCCGAGGTCAGCGGCCAGAACGCGTTTCCGTCGGCGGAGATCGATCTGCTCGGCGCGGTCGACTTCCTGTTCTCGCGCGGGATGGATCACCACACGCTGATGACCAGCTCGTCGATGCTCAACAAGCTCGCGAACAAGGTGGTCCGCCAGCTGTCCGGGCAAGGCAAGCTTCCGGATCGCGCGGCGACCGAGCTGCCGGAGGTTCACCGCCTCGACGTCGATGTCTGCGTGATCGGCGGCGGCCCCGCAGGTCTCGCCGCCGCGACCACGACCGCTGCGGCCGGCAAGTCGACCGTGATCGTCGATGATCAGCTGCGACCCGGCGGCAGCCTGCGCAGTGATCCGCGGACAGGGCGTGGTGAAGCCGAGGGGCGCTGGGCGACGGCCGTCTCGAGTGGCGCACTCGTGCTCGCACGCTCGACGGCGATCGGGTTCTTCCCCGAGGACGACGGCGGCGTGCTCGCGGTGTCAGCACCGGACCGCCTGTATCGGATTTACGCGAAGCAGTGGATCTGGGCGACCGGCGGCTATGTGGTCAACCTCCCCTTCCCCGACAACGATCGCCCCGGCGTGATCGCGGCGCGCGCGGTCGGTCGGCTCCTCGTCGATCACGGGATCCTCGCTGGTGACCGCGTCTGTATCGTCGAGGTCCCCGAGGTCGCATCGGATGTCGGCGCGCTTGCAGCGGCGCTGACATCCGCGGGCGCCGAGGTCACGCGGGTCTCGCTCGCCGACGTCGAAGGAACCCGCGGCCGGAGCTGGACGAGCTCGGTGACGACACGCGCCCGCAAGATCGACTGCGACCTCGTCGCCGTCGCCGCGACCCCCGCGCCCGCGTCAGAGGGTCCGCGCCAGCAGGGCTGTCAGGTCGTGCTCGATGCCGCCGCCGGCGGGTTTCGCGTCGTCGTCGACGAGCACGGCCGGACGACGACGCCGCACGTCTGGGCGTGCGGCGATGTCACCGGATACGTCGGGCCCACCGCCGCCGCCGCCGACGGCGCCCGGATCGGTGCGAACGTCGTGGGAGCGTTCTGATGGCGGGCAAGATCGTCCTGTGTCGGTGCGAGGACATGACGCTCGCAGACCTCGAGCACAGCGTGTCGCGCGGCTATCGCGATATCGAGGAGGTCAAGCGCTACACCGGATTCGGCACGGGCCCATGCCAGGGCAAGGAGTGCCTCGCCGTCGTTGCGCTACAGCTCGCGCGGATCACGGGACAACCGCCCGCCGCGATCCCGCCGTTCACGTCGCGGCCTCCGCTCGCACCGACGCCGCTCAAGATGCTCGCACGTGATCCAGCTGCGCACGTGTTCGCCGACGAGGGCGGTACGGCGCAGACGTCGCGCACGCACGGTGAAGAGGTCGACGACTGATGCAGCCCGCGATCGACGATGACGGCGACGACCAGACGCGCGCGGATGTCTCCGGCGAGATCCGGCTGCCGGCAACGCTCGAGGCGTCGGCCCCACTTCCGGACCGCGCCGAGATCGTCATCGTCGGCGGTGGCGTCGTCGGGTTGTCGATCGCGTATCACCTCGCCAAGCGCGGACTCGAGGACGTGGTCGTCATCGAGCGCGGCTATCTCGCGGAGGGCGCGTCGGGTCGCAACGGTGGCGGCGTGCGTCAGCAGTGGTCGACGGAGATCAACATCCGGCTGATGCAGGAGTCGGTCGAGCTGTGCCGCCGGTTCGCGGTCGAGCTCGGTGTCAACGTGTGGTTCCGGCAGGGTGGTTATCTGTTTCTCGCGCGGAACGCAGCAGAGGTCGCGCGCCTCGAGAAGAACATCGTCCTGCAAAACCGCTGCGGGGTCGCGACGCGGATGCTCGCTCCGGCGGCGGCGCAGGACATCGTCCCCGAGCTCGATCTGACGGGCATCGTCGGTGCGTCATACAATCCGACCGACGGCATCCTGTTTCCGTGGCCATTCCTCTGGGGCTACGCGCGGCAGGCGGCCGCGATGGGCGTGCGCATCTTCACGCAGACTCCGGTCGGCGGCCTCGAGCGTCAGGAGGGTGGCGGCTACATCGTTCACACTCCGCGCGGTGCGTGTCGCGCGCGCCGCGTGATCAACGCGACCGGGGCGTGGTCGCCGAAGCTCGCGAAACTGATCGGCGTCGATGTCCCGACCTGGCCGATCCGCCACGAGATTTGCTCGTCGGAGCCACTCAAGCCGTTCCTTCGCCCGATGGTCTCCGAGCTCGCGAGCGGTCTGTACTGCAGCCAGTCGATGCGCGGAGAGATCGTCGGTGGAGTGTCCCTGCCCGGCCATTCCTCGACGTACGCGATGGGCTCGACGCTCGAGTTTCTCGCAACCTATGCGCGGCGGCTCGTCCGTCTGATGCCGATCCTCGGCGACATCAAGATCCTCCGGCAGTGGGCCGGGCCGTACGATCAGTCGCCCGACGGCAACCCGATCCTCGGCGCCGCGCCCGAGCATCCCGACTTCT
>JAYUYE010000769.1:0-3437 GCA_043752985.1 Myxococcales bacterium | reverse complement strand
TCGGCGAGCAGCGAGACGCTGTAGATGCCGGCGAAGCCGCAGTAGTCCCCGCCGCGGGTCATGATCGTCGACGCGTTCGTGACGTAGAGAAGGCCGATGTTCTGCACTTCGTCGGTGTGAGTCGCCGTCGCGCTCTTGTAGCTGCCATCCGTGAGGGCCGGCGAGAAGTTCGCGCCGGTCGTCGCGTTGATCGAGATGCCGGGATGCGCGCCCTCCACCGTGTTCGTGGTCGCGGGATGATCGATCATCTCGAACGCGTTGCCCGCGAAGTCCCAGATCACGCCTTCGGGGAGCTGGTGCGTGCGGTTGGACGCGAAGTCGCTGCTGTTGCGATCGGTGCAGTTGCTCGTCCCCGTGCCGAGGCATGGATTGGTGTCCAGATCCGCCGCACTTGGGCAGCCTGTGCCCGGACAGTTCGAGCAATGGTCGGTCCGGCCCTTGCTCAGGAACGAAGGCAGGACCGTGGACCAGTTCGTGGGCGTGGCCTCGATCAACCTCGCCGTCGCCATCCACTCCGCGTTCGTCACGAGGTGGTACCGCGAGCCATTTGCCGCACACGCCGCCTTCGCCTGCACGGGCGTGAGCCCACCCCACGGAAGGCCGAGCGCGACCGACTGGGCGATGTTGGAGACGTACTTCGCCTCGTACTTCGCGATGCAGAATGCACCCGCCGCAAACGCACAGTTCTGAGGGACGAGCACGTAGCCGGCCGGGCACGGCCCGCCGGGATCCGCCGTGCACATCGCGGCATCCGCCGCATCGGTGACCGGCGCATCCGTGATCGGCGCATCGCTCGTGGCTGGCGCGAGCGAGAACGCGCAGCCCGCGAGCCCCACGGTCACGACCACGATCCGCGAGCTCACGGAGCATCTTACCTCGGGTTGGGGTAGCGTCAATGCGTGCGCGAGCTCCTCGCCCAGCTTCCCGCGGTACACGTCCTCGCCGACGCTGCGGCCACGCATACATCTGCGCCGCGGTGGGCCATCGTCGAGGCGGCGCGCCGCGCCATCGCCACCACGCGAGCCGCGATCGTCGACGGCAGCAGCGACAGCGTCGAGATCGAGCCGGCCACCGTGGCGGCGGTCGCGACCGAGCTCGCGCGCCCCGTGCTCCGCCCCGTGATCAACGCGACCGGGGTGATCCTCCACACCAACCTCGGCCGCGCTCCCCTCGCGGCTCCGGCGCGCGCGGCGATCGAGGAGATCGCACGCGGCTACTCGAACCTCGAGTACGACATGGCCTCGGGCAAGCGCGGCTCGCGCCACGATCACCTCCGCGCCTTGCTGCAGGAGCTGACCGGCGCGGAGGACGCCCTCGTCGTCAACAACAACGCCGCCGCCACGGTGCTCGGCCTCGCAGCGCTCGCGACCGACAAGGAGATCATCGTCTCGCGCGGCGAGCTCGTCGAGATCGGCGGCTCGTTCCGGCTGCCGGAGATTCTCAAGCTGTCACGCGGAATCCTCGTCGAGGTCGGCACCACGAACAAGACGCATGCGCGCGACTACGAGACGGCGATCGGGCCGGCGACCGGGCTACTCCTCAAGGTCCATCGCTCGAACTTCGCGATCGTCGGCTTCACGAGCGAGGTCGCACCGGAGGCGCTCGTCGCGATCGGCCGCGCGAAGAACATCGCGACGATGATCGATCTCGGCTCGGGCGCCGTCGTCGATCGCGAGACCCAGCGCAGGTGGGGCCTGCCCGACGAGCCCACGGTCGCCGAGACCGTCGCCTCCGGTGCGGACCTCGTGACGTTCTCGGGGGACAAGCTCCTCGGCGGACCGCAGGCCGGGATCGCAGTCGGCACCCGCGCCGCGATCGCAACCGCGCGCAGCCATCCGCTGATGCGCGCCCTTCGCCCCGACAAGCTGACCCTCGCCGCGCTCGCCGCGACCCTCGCGATCTACCGCGACGCGCGCCGCGATCCGAGCCTGCTCGACTCGATTCCCGCGACCCGGATGCTCGGCGCGTCGAGCGAAGCACTGCGCGCGGTCGCGAACCGGCTCGCGGCCGCAGTCGGTACGATCTCCGGACTCGCGATCGAGGTCGAGCCGTGCACCTCCGCCGTCGGCGGCGGCGCGATGCCGACCGCGCAGCTTCCTTCGTGGGCGGTCACGTTGCGCGGCGGCAAACCCGACGAGCTCGATCGCGGGCTGCGCCGCGGCGGTGTCGTCGCGCGGATCGAGGACGACCGGATCTGGCTCGACGTCCGCACGATCGCCACCGACGAGGTCGATGCCGTCGCGACAGCGGTACGATCTCTGGCGCGCGGATGAGCGATCGATCGCGGTGAGGCGTGCGCGACCCCGCGCGCCGCCTGCGGATCCCAGAGGCTCGCGCGTCGGGTAGCCCAGCTCGCGCGCTAGCTTCTGCCGGCCGTTGGCGCTTGATCCTTTTGCGGGCTCGCGCTTATGTGCGGCCATGACTCCCCGGGTGGTCGCCATCGGAGGCGGCAAAGGTGGTGTGGGCAAGAGCCTCGTCGCCGCCAACGTCGGGATCTTTCTCGCGACGCTCGGCAAGCGAGTGATCCTTCTCGACGGCTCGTTCGGCGCCGCGAACCTGCACATCTTCGCCGGTGTCCCGCGCCCGGCGCGCTCGCTGTCCGAGGCGCTCGTCGCCGGTGGGCCGCTGCTCGCCGACCTCGCGGTGCCAACCCACGTCCCCGGCGTGCGGCTGATCGCCGGTGTCTCGGATCCGCCGTGGGTCGCCGAGCCCGGTCCGCTGTTCGTGCGCCAGATCTGCGAGCAGCTGCGCCAGCTGCCGGCGGACTGGGTCGTCGTCGATCTAGGACCCGGGCTCGCATCTCCGACGCTCGAGTTGTTCCTCGAGGCAGACATCGGCCTCCTCGTCGCGGTGCCCGATCCGACCTCGATCGAGCTGATGCATCGGTTCGTCAAGGCGGCGTTTCTCAAGAGCCTCGATCGCAAGGGTCTCGGCCACCTCGCGAAGCCGCGCAAGTCGCTCGGTGTGCCGCGCGAGCACGAGGGCGGTACGCCAAGCCCGCTCGAGATCTGGCTCGGCGCCGTCGAGGATCAGGCGCCCGAGCCCAGGATGGAGGGAGCCGGATTCACGACGGCGGCCGAGATGGAAGCGCTGCGCGCCGCGATCCTCGGGTTCGCACCGCACCTCGTCATCAACTCGGCGCGCAGCAAGTCCGACATGGAGCTCGGGCGCGCGGTCGCATCGGTCACGCGCCGCCGGCTCGCGGTCCCGATCCGCTACCTCGGCCACCTCGAGTACGACGAGGCAGTGTGGGCCTCGACGCGTCGCCGTCGCCCGCTGCTGATCGAGCACCCCGAGACGCGCGTCGCGAAGTGCTTCGAGCGCGTCGCGCGCGGGCTGATGGCCGTGCAGCCACCGAAGCTCGAGGGCGATGTGCTGCCGGCGGATTCGCACTACGAGATGCTCGAGGTGCCGCCCACCGCGAGCTTCGAGGACAT
>JAYUYE010000768.1:0-3438 GCA_043752985.1 Myxococcales bacterium | reverse complement strand
GCGCTCGAGATTTCGCACCCCTGCGCACGGCACTGCGGCTGCAGCATGGGATCGTGAGGAGACCGGATGCGCCTACACCTACTCACGCTTGCGTGGATCGCTTCGACGGCCGCTTGCTACACGGGAACCCGCGCCGCGCGCGATGTGAACCTCGCGTGGCGCGGTCATGCACGCCTCGACCTCGAGGCTCGGCTCGGCGTCCCGCGCGAGGCGGCACCCCAGCCCGACGGCACCACGGTCGTGCGCTGGTCGCGTGGCGGTCATCGCGACATCGAGCTGCCCGGCGGCAGCTTCGCGCTCACCGTCACGCCGACGAGCTTCGCGGCACATGCCGAGCTCCACGCGGGAAGCGTCGAGACGTTCGAGTACGACATCGCCGCGGCAATCCTCGATCCGAACGGCACGGTCCTGTCGTTCGATAGCAGCTGGCTCGCGGCAGGAATTCCCGATGGGATGAACGCGCGGACCGGAATTATTTTCGGTCTGCATGGCGGTGCAGGCCGCCTCGATGATGCGTCGACGATGATGCCCTCACTCGGGGCGTACATCGGCGGCATGCTGACCGCGGACATGGCGCTGCTCGGCGCGTACGCGTTCGTCACTGGCAAGTCCGGCGACGACTTCGTGCAAGGTCACTCGTGGGGGCTAGCGCTGCAGTACTGGCCGACACCGCGGTTCAACGTTCGGGCGGGCCCGGCGATGGTCATCGACACGGATCCCGAACCGGGCAACGCCGCGCTCGCCCCCGGCGGCATTGGCGCAGCGAGCTTCGCGGTGGTTCGCGCAGGATCGTTCGTCCTCGACGTTCGGTTCGACGCGACGGTCTCGACGTCGAGCGCGTTCGGCACCTTCGGGATCGGAGTCAACGTCAACTGACGCTGAACCTCCCGCGCTACCATCGCGCCGGTGCACGAGAAGCCAAGGGTGCTCATCATCGACGACGATATCCTGATCGGACGGATGGTGCAGCGGATCCTTCGCGACGCGGAGGTCGTAATCATGACCAGCGCGCGAGCTGCGGCAGCGCTGCTGAGGGGGCCGGAGCGCTTCGACCTCGTGCTGTGCGACGTGATGATGCCGGACATGACCGGGATCGAGCTGCACGCGGTGATCCGGCGTGACCTGCCCGAGCTACTTCCAAGCATGTACTTCATGACCGGCGGCGCGTTCACTCCGCACGCGCAGGCGTTCCTCGATACGATCGGTCCAGCCCGCCTCGACAAGCCGCTTGCCAGCGCGACGCTGCGCGCCCTGCTCGCAAAGCACGCCAGCTAGCTGCCGAGGAGTGCGTCGAGCGTACTGGTCACCGTGGACAGGGAGACCGGCTTGGTCAGGTGCGCGTCGAAGCCGGCTTCGGCCGTGCGCTTGCGGTCATTGGGCGCGCCGTAGCCTGTCAGCGCGATCAGCCGGATCGTGGGCACCGAGCCGCGCAGTGCGAGTGCGAGCTCGTAGCCGTCCATCACCGGCAAGCCAATATCGAGGAGCGCGGCGTCGGGTGTGAAGGTCGCGAGCAGCTGGAGTGCTTCCGGGCCGCTGTGCGCCACGTGAACCGAGTGGCCGTGATCGGCGAGGAGCTCACCGAGCAGGTCCGCGGCGTCGCTGTTGTCGTCGACGACAAGGACCCGCATGCCGGACGCGGCGTGAGGCGGGGGCGCAGGCGTGCTCGCGGGCCCAGGTTCCAAGAGCAGTGCGAGCGCAGGTAGCTCGACGATGAATTGCGATCCGCGCAGGTCGCCTTCACTGAACGCTCGGACATTCCCACCATGGAGATCGACGAGGTTGCGCACGATCGCGAGCCCCAGCCCGAGACCGCCGTGCGCGCGATCGAGGCCGCCATGTGCGATCTGGGTGAAGCTCTCGAACACACCGTTGATCAAGCTTGGATCGATCCCGATGCCCTGATCGACGACTTCGATCCGGATCATGGTGTCGGCGCGCTCGGCTCGAATCACGATCTGCTTGCCGGGGTCGGAATACTTGGCGGCGTTGGTGATGAGGTTCGCCATTACCTGTGCGAGGCGAGCCGGATCGCCATCGATCGCGAGGCCGCACTCTGCGACGTCGACCACGACCTCACTGCGGCGCTGCTCGAGGAGCGGACGCGACATCTCGAGCGCGCGCTGGACGACCGCCGCCGCTTCGACGCGCTCCTTGCGCAGCTCGACCTTACCGCGGGTGATCCGCGCGACGTCGAGCAGATCATCGACGAGGCGCTGCACGTTGGCGACCTGACGCTCGAGCACTCCCTGCACCTTGGAGCTCACGCCCTCGAGCCGCAGCATCTGCACCGCAGTGACGATCGGTGCGAGCGGGTTACGCAGCTCGTGGCCTAGCATCGCCAGGAACTCGTCCTTGACCCGGGTCGCCCGCTCCGCCTCGATGCGCGCGCGATCGAGTGCACGGGTCAGGGCCGCGGCCCGCTCGGCGACGAGCCGCGCGATCTCGATCTCGCCGCGCGCAAACACGGCGGTGCTCTCCGCGCGGATCGCAGCGGCGACGAGCGGCGCAGTCACCGCGAGCTGGTCGGCGAGCTGCTGGTTGCTGCCGCGCGGACCGATCACGACGTAGGTCACGCCTGGATACGAGTACGCGACCGCCGGCGTGTCGTGCGCAGCGGTCGGGAACGCGACATCGGCGCAGTGGGTGCCGTGGGTAAGGGCGCGCGACAGGAGCTGACGCCAGCCGCGGCTCGAGGGCATGGTCGCGGGAAAGCCCGGAGCTGGAATCAGCTTGCCATTTGCATCGTGGTCGGGCGCGAACACGAAGACAGCCTGTGCACCGACGTGCTCGGCGAGAGCTGACACGTTCACGCAGCGCTGGTCGGCGTCGGCCAGCGCGGCGATCAGGCGATGTGTGGCGTCGGCATTCACGTGGGGAACGCGAGGACGACCGCGGTGCAGTTATGGAAGCCACCGAACTGGCCGTCCGCGCGAGCGATCTGGCCGTACGTGTTGCAGCCAACCAATGGGCCACCTCCGAGCGCGGACTGCACCGCCTCGAGCTCGAAGCCGAACATATCACCGAGGCGGAGGCGCGTCGCCACGCAGTCGAAGAACAAGGCGGCGGACGCCCTACCTCCGACGGCACGCAGCGCGGACTTCGCAGCTTCGGTCCCCGCTTCCGTGGCGGACGTCGAGCTGGTCTTCATGATGTGGACGAGTGCACCAGCGGGAATCTCCGCAGCGCAGTTCACGGCGCCGTCGGCATCGATCGAGAGCGGCACGCGCAGGCGATGGCCATTGGGGGTCTGGATCCCGATGATGTTGTGGAGGAAGAACGGGAGCGGCGCAGAGCGATCGAGCTTCTGGCCGGTCAGCTCCGCGTAGTGCTCGAATGCTTCGGCCGCGGGGAAGCCATCGAGGCTGACCAGCCGCGCGCCGCGGACCTCGGTCACGCGCAGCGGTTCACTCCCCGGCAACCAGCCGTGCTGCACGCCAA
>JAYUYE010000767.1:0-3442 GCA_043752985.1 Myxococcales bacterium | reverse complement strand
TCGCGGAGAATCCGACGGCAAGCTCCGGCGACATCCGCTGATCCATGCGCTCGACGGCGCTCGACAGCGACGAATCCACAGATGCACCCGGCATCGTCAGCGCCTTGCGGTACGCGGCGAGTGCGCCGGCCCAGTTGCCCGACCGCTCGAGCACGCGACCGTAGTCACGCATCGCATCCGCCTTGTCGGTGCCGCGGGTCAGCTGCTCGCGAAGCGCGAGCTCACGGTCGAGGTGGCCCTGCGCCTCGGCGATCCACGCGAGGAGCTCCTGGCCACGGCGATGACCGGGAACGGCGGTGAGAAAGCGGCGAACCGCGCGCTCGGCGTGCGACCAGCGCTGCGCGTTCGCGTGCATCTCGACCTGCGCGAGCGCAGCCTCCTCGTCGGCTGCGTTCGCCGCGATCAGTGCGTCATAGATTCGATCGGCTGCCGCGAAGTCACCGAGCCGACCATCGATCCGTGCGAGCCACAGCTTCGGCATCCGCGCAGTGACGGGACCTGCGAGCTCGGTTCGGGCGCGCTCGTGCATGGTCCGCGCTTCGGACGTCCGATGGAGCGCCCACAGTGCTTCGCCCAGGAGATAGTGTAGCTCGGGATCCGCGGTGTGGATCTCGGCGTCCGCGCGGGTGAGGAGCTCGGCAGCGGAGCTGAAGTCCGCCAGTGCATGCGCAACGCGACCTGCTTCGCGAAGTGCCTTTGCATCATGCGGATCGGACGTGATGATCGATGCGTACTTCGTGCGCGCTTCCTCGAACCGACCTTCGGCCAGCGCGCGATCTGCATCGGCGCGCCTGAACGCGAATCGATCGGCCGTGTCTGCGAACGCAACCGTCGACGCCGCGATCGACGCGAAGGCGAGCGCACCGGCGAGGGCAGCAGACACGGGTCGGGACACGGCGTGGCTCCCCTACGCAAGTCTCGATCCAAAATGACGCGACGTGTCGTCCTACAGTTAGGATACTTGACTACCCCACCAATAACCGAAATGTGGCTTACCGATAAGCCACCCGGATACTGATGTAGCCAGTCTGAATACATTTCACACACGTAAACTTTCAAGTGCTTGCGCTACGACGCAGTGTGGCATGAAATTGGCTGCGGCCGGGCTCATGCGTTTCCCCGTCCTGTCCCCCGCCCTTGGCGCGCTGGTCTTCGTGACCGCGTGCGCTGTACCTGTCGATGACATCGAGGAGGTTCAGGACAGGCACGTCCACGCGAGTCACCTCGAAGTCCCGGAGCTTCCGAAGCTCCCGTCGAGACCGCTCACACACATCCCGCACGGAAACTTCGCGAACTTCGCGACCGAGAACGTGCGGGTTGACGAGAACGGCGAGCCACAGATCGGAATTCCGCGACTCGCCGCGGATCGCAAGATCACGCAGAAGGTTCTACTGCTCGGAGCGACTGGCGAAGAGCCGGCCTACCTCGCGGCGAAGACCGCACTCGATCGAATCGGCGTGCCCTATCGCGCGCTGCTCGCCGCGGGTCCCAACGAAGAAATGCTGACCAGCCTCACGATGACCGACAACATCTCGGTCTGCAACTACAGCGGCGTCGTCATCGCCACGTCGGGTCTCGGATACGAATTCGCACCGGACCTCTGGATGAGTGCATTCACGCCCGAAGAGTGGCAAGCGCTGGCGGACTTCGAGAACGCATGCAGCGCTCGCGAGCTCGTCTGGTACGGCTGGCCGGGCGCCGAGTTCGGGCTCGCACTGGTTGGTTCGTTCGATTTCACCAGCTCCGTCAATGCTGGACTGACGCCCGCCGGGCAGTCACTGTTCGTCCGCGTCAAGGACGCGGCGGTCATCCCGTACCGCCACGCGTTCGGCTATCGGGCGAGCATCCCGACCCCGACCGACGGCTCGACCACCACCGCCCTCGTCGCTGATGGGGATGGTTCCGTTCTGGTCGCGAGCCATGTCGGTGCCGATGGCCGCGAGACGCTGGTGTCGACCGTCGATGCGAGCCCGTTTCTCACCCACTCGCAGGTTCTCGAGTACGACTTCGTCCGCTGGGTGACCCGCGGTATGTTCGTCGGTAAAAAGCGCGTGTACCTGGCACCGCAGATCGACGACCTCTTCCTCGACAACAACATGTGGGTCGTCGGGCAAGGCAACGCCGACAACGAGACGTCGACGTTCCGCCTCACCGGCACAGACCTCACCAGTTTCGTGGCGTGGCAGACCGCTCGCAAGGCGAGCTTGCCGGCTGGCTCGACGTTCATCACGGATATGGCCTTCAATGGCATCGGGACGGACACGACGCTGTACCCGGACGCGACGCTGCTCGCCGCGGCCAAGGCTGCGGGCAACAAGCTGACGTGGCTGAACCACACGTGGGACCACGACAACCTCGACGCCGTCACCGCCGCAAAGGCGAAGACCGAGGTCGCGAAGAACTGCAGCCTCGCCAAGACGCTCAAGCTCCACGGCTTCAACTGCAACGAGCTCGTCACGCCGGACATGTCGGGTCTCCAGACCCTCGCTTCCGTTCAGGGCTTGCTTGGCGCCGGTGTGAAGTTCGTCGTCTCTGACACGTCGATCACCGAGGAGCGGCGCCCCGGCTTCCCGGGCACCAACCCGTCGTTCAACGTCGGTCGCACCAACCCGCTCGACGCGCGCCTCTACCAGATCCCGCGCCACCCCACGAGCATCTTCTACGACACGTCGTCCCCGGAGACCGAGGCCGACGAGTACAACCACATCTACCCGGCGTTCGGTGGCCGCCTCGCGTACGAGCAGATCCTCGACAAGGACTCCGAGTTCGGCCTGTACTACCTCCTCATCGGTGACATCGATCCGCTGATGTTTCACCAGGCGAACCTGGACGACTACGGCGGTGGTCGCTCGATCTACGGCGACTGGATCGACGCGGTCGTCACCAAGTACCTCGCGCTCACCGATGCACCGATCCTCACGCTCAGCCAGAACGAGATCGGTAACGCCATGCAGGCGCGTGGCAAGCTCGACGCGTGTGGCCTCACGGTGACCATGGTGGAGTCCGCCGGAACGCGCTCCCTGCGGCTGACGAGCACGAAGGCGTGCACGGTGCCACTGACTGGCGTCGTCGCACCGACGAGCGGTCTCGTCGAGACCTATGCGGGCGACCCGACCACGTTCGTGACGATGCTCGCCGGTCAGACCAAGATCGTCCCGCTGCTCTGAGCGATGGCGCTCCGCGCTCTGTACTCGCTCGCGATCGCCGCGAGCCTCGGGCTCGGCTGCAAGCCTGCGTCGACCCAGCCGACTGATCTTGTTAGTAGTGAGCGGGTGCCCGCGCGGGTCTGGCGTCCACCACCCGGCACGACCTGGCAGTGGCAGCTGACGGGAACGATCGACACGTCACTCGCGGTGACGATGTACGATGTCGATCTGTTCGATGCGCCCGACGACATTCTCGCGGCGCTGCGCGAACGTGGCACCCGGATCGTCTGTTACTT
>JAYUYE010000766.1:0-3442 GCA_043752985.1 Myxococcales bacterium | reverse complement strand
GTGGCGGCCGCGACCAGGCGGTCGGCGGACCCGGCGAGCTCGGCTGCGTTCGTGCCAGTGGCCTTCACGGAGCGCGCGAGCTCCTCGAGCGTGGTCGCGGTGCTGTCGCTGCCACGCGCGAGCAGGTCGGCTTCCTTGCGGACGCCGGTCACGGACGCGGCGAGCTCCTGCAGACCCGTCGCCATGCCCTCGATGCCTGCCACGACGTCGCGCGAGCCGGCAGCGGTGGAAGATTGGGTTCGCGCCATCTGCTCGGTTGCGGTCGCTGTCTCGTCGATGCTCGCGGCGATCCCGTCCAGAGACGCGCGGATCTCCTCGACCGCGGCGGCCTGCTGGGCCCCACCGTCGGCGATCCGGACAGCCGCCTGCTCGATCTGCTCGGCGCGGCCCGCGGTCTTGCGCAATGACTTCGCGACCTCGTCGATCTCGTGTGCGCGTGCCTCGAGCTTGCTTCCGTTGCCTTGACCGTTGTTACCCATTCGTTTGCTCCTCCCCGATCACGCGGGGCACGTCGATCAGCAGCAGCATCCGCTGCGCGATGGTCGCCACTGCTTTCACGAACCCAGCCGTTTGCTGATCGATCATCTCCGGCGGCTTCTCGAACTTCGCTTCGTCGATCTGCATGACCTCGCGCGCGCTGTCGACGAGCAGGCCGGCGACGCGCGTGCCCACCTGGACGACGACCACCCGGCGATCGATCGAGTGCTCGATTGGCCCGAGGCCGAACCGTTTGCGTAGATCGACGACGGGAACGAGCCGGCCGCGGACCTGAACGAGACCCGCGACGTACGGCGGTGCTCCCGGAACGTGGGTCGCGCTCACGAACGACTCGAGGTGAAGGACCGCGGCAGCGGGGAGCGCATAGTCGGCGGTGCCGACCCGGAACGTGACGTGGAGCGCGGTCATCGGAGACTCTCCTGGCGTGCAGTGACCCGAGCACCGAGCTCGAACAGGTCGAGAACCAAGGTCGGCCGTCCGTCGCCGAGATCCGTTGCGCCGGCGATCCCCGGCGCGCGGGCGAGCACATCGGAGATCGGGCGCACGACCACCTCGTGACGGCCGAGCATCCGGTCGATTCCGAACGCCATCAGCTCGCCGTTGCGACGGATGACCATCGCCTTCTTCGCAGTCACTCCAGGATCGATGTCGAGCAGCGCTCCGAGCGAGACCAGCGGCATCGGCCTGCCACGGCGCTCGAGCAGGGTGATCGAGTTGCGCGGCGAGCCCGGCGCGGGCGGGTGGACCTCGCGATCGCGCGCGAGCTCGAAGATCTCTTCGATCGCGGCGACCGGAACCACGAAGGCCTGCGGCCCGCACTCGAACGCGAACACGTCGATGATCGCGATCGTCAACGGCACCTTGAGCCGGAAGGTCGTCCCGTGACCAGCGACGCTCGTGATCGTCATCTCGCCACCGAGCTCGCCGACGGCGACTCGCTTGACGATGTCCATGCCGAGGCCGCGACCGCTGGTCTGGGTGACCACGTCACGCGTCGAAAACCCGGGTGTCGTCAACACGTCGAGGAGATCCGCATCGTCATGGATCTCGCGGTCCGCGCGCCGTGCGATCGCCGAGCGATCGATGCCACGGCCATCATCGGTGACGACGAGCTCGAGCTGGCTGCCCCCGATCTCGCGGCACGAGACTCGTAGCGTGCCGGCGCGATTCTTCTCGAGCGCGAGGCGCTGCTCGACGGGCTCGATCGCGTGATCGATCGCGTTGCGCACGAGGTGAATGAGCGCGGGGAGGAGGCGATCCGCGACCGCCTTGTCGACCTCGGTGTTGTGCGCGTCGATCTCGAGCCGAACTTCCTTGTGGTCAGGACGCGACAGGCTACGGACCAGCAGCGACAGCGGCTCGAGCACCTCGGACACCCGGACCATGCGAACCCGAAGGATCGCGCGCCGCAGATCGCGGAGCTGGCGCGCCTGCAGCTCGGCCACCTCGCGCAACCCACGGACATCGATCCCGCGCTCCGCCTGCGCGGTGATCTCGCGCTCGAGGCGGAACCGCGACACGATCAGCAGGGAGAGTTGCTCCTGAAGCTCGTCGAGGCGCGACAGCTCGACCCGAACGACCGAGCGGCCGAGCGGCGTCACCTCGTGGTTCGCTTCTTCGGGCGGGAGGCTCGGCGGGACGGGATCAGCGGCGAGCACCGGCGGCGCGACGAGGGCCACCAGCGCCGTCCGATTGGCGGCAGCCGCGTCGGCGAGGAGCTGTGGGTCGACGTCGCTGACGATGAGGAAGTCAAAGGCGACGCCGCGGCGCTCGCCCGTGAGCGTACGCGGCGCGACCTTGAGGATGTCGCCGAGCTCGCTCAACCGAGCGCGCACGGTGGCGATCGACATTCCCTTCGCCACCGAATCCTCACTCGGGGCGAACGAGAACGACCACACCGGCGAGCCCGCCTGCAGCGCCTGATACAGCTGCTGGCGCTCGCCCGACGTCAGACGCGCATCCCACTCGGGCGCGATCGCGGGTGCGGCCAGAGGTGCCTGCGATTCGCCGTCGGTACTGATGATCGCTGCGAGCAGCGCCTCGGGTGCGGGCGCGGCAGGCTGCTGATTCGCGACGGCGCGGACCCGCTCGCCAATGGCCTGCACGCCCTGGAGACAGACGTCGATCGCGGCGCGAGGTAGCTTGCCGCCGCTGCGATCCGCAGCGCGGAGCAGCGTCTCGAGGGCATGCGAGATCTCGACGATCGGCTCGACACCGACCATCCCGGCGAGCCCCTTGATCGTGTGCAGCGCGCGGAACAGATCGCGGACGGCACGCGGCCGTAGCGTGCCCTCGACGCGCGCCGCATCGATCTCGAGCAGCAGGGTGTGCGAGGTGCCGACCAGCTCCTCCGCTTCCGCGACGAACGCCCCGATGAACTCGCGCAGGTCGACGCGATCGCTCACGCAGCACCCGGCTCGAGCAGCCGGCGCACTTCGCTGAGGATCTGAGGCGGCGCGAACGGTTTGGCGAGGAAGCCCGAGGCGCCGGCCTCGAGCACGCGCGTCTTGCTGGTGTCGTCGCCGCGGGTGGTGACGACCAGGATCGGGAGAGCTTTGAGCTGGTCCTGGGAGCGCACGAACTCGATCACCTCGATGCCGCCGACGTCGGGCATGTTGAGGTCGAGGACGACGAGGTCGTAGCCCGCTAGAGCGAGGCGTTCGATCGCCTCGAGGCCGCTCGCCGCAAACTCGAACGAGACGTCTCCGAGGGGTCGCAGGCAGGCCGCTATCATGTCGCGCATCAGCTTGCTGTCGTCGACGATGAGGAGTCGCTTCATGGGTCGGATCGAGCTCCCCGGTGGGCGGCGTACCACCCGTGCTTCGAACAGGGTCGCACGATCCGGGGCCCTTCCCCAACCCTCACGCGACCCCGTGGGCCGCGGTAGTGTGCGCTCATGCTCCAGGCAACGATGATGGACGTTCCGCTGACGATCGAGCTCGTG
>JAYUYE010000765.1:0-3445 GCA_043752985.1 Myxococcales bacterium | reverse complement strand
ACCTCGATCACCCACGCCAGCATCTTCATCAGGACGCGGCAGACGCCGTCGATGAACTGGAGAATCGTGCCGACCGACCCGGCGGCCTCGGGGTCGCGCTTGACGGTGCGGATCGCCGCGCCGACCAGCAGCGCGAGGAGGACAACCGCGATCACGTTGTTCTCGGAGAACGGCTGGACGACGGTCTCGGGGACCCATCGTGCGAGGTTGTCGATCGGTGACAGGGACACGCCGGGCGGCGGAGCTTTGACGGTCGCGAGATCTGCGATGCCCGCGAGCTCGCTGATGTGCCCCTGCCAGGCTTCACCTGGACTGAGCAGGTTCATCAGCGTGAGGCCGATCGTCATCGCGACGCTGACGTTGAAGACGCAGATCGCGATCAGGCGCAACCCCATGCGCCCCGTGACATTGGTCCGCGCGATCGCGTCGATCACCGCGAACATCACGAGCGGAATCGCGAGCATCTTGAGCACGCGGATCACGAGCATTCCGAGCTTGCCGAGGTGCTCGGTGGTGACACCGGCGACGATCTCGTGGGTGCCGCACACGACACCTACCGTGGCGCCGAGGATCACGGCAATCACGACGCGCACGTAGAGCGGGAGACCCCGGAGCCGCATGAGCTGGCGAGCCTACCGCGGTATGAGGCTCCCGCGATGCGCCTGGCTGTTCTGCTCGTCCTGTCGACGCGGGACGCGGTTCGCTCCGTCGGCGCCCAGGAGCTGCGTCCGGGCGAGGTCAATCGAGCGAGCGTGCGGCCCGCACGGCGGCATAGATGCCACCGGCAACCGACACGATCGCGAGGACACCGCCAAGCATGACGGTAGGGCGTCGATGCAATGACCGCGGGTGGCGACGTGATCGGTCACGCCGAGGTCGTGATCGGCTACCTGACGCGCTCTGCAGCAACCGCGATGTCACGCCACTCGTGATCGAGCATGCGGTACCAGGCGGTATCGCGGTTTTTGCCCTTCACGATGTAGTGGGAGCGCTGCACGCCCTCGAATGTGAAGCCGTACGAAATTGCCGCACGACGCGAACGCTCGTTGAGCGTGTCGCACTTCCACTCGACGCGCCGATAGCCGAGGCCGAACACATGCTCGAGCATGAGCCTCGTCGCCTCGCGCGAGGCGCCGGTGCCTTGCGCGATCGGTCCGTACCAGATGCTTCCGAGCTCGATCCGGAGATCGCCCGGCGCGTTCGACATGAACGCCGCGACGCCGACTGGATGCGAGCTCGCGCGATCGAGCACGACCATCGGCAGCATGTCGACAGCGGCGACCTGGGCCCCCAGATACGACCGCAGCGCCGCGACATCGGCATGGGGGCCGGCCTTCATCCAGCGCCAGATCAACGCATCGGCGTCGTAGGCGGCGGTGTGGCGCTCGCCGACCACCACCGGCGATCCGTTCGACACCGCGAACAAGGCCTCGACGTCGCGATCGAGCTCGAGCGGCCGGAGCAGGACGCGGGTACCGGTCAGCATCATCTCGGTGGGCTTGACGGGGAGCCGCTCGCGCCGGGCGAGCACGTCGTCGGGTAGCTGCTCGTTCGCCATGTTCGACTCTACCGTGCCCATTCGAGCGGATGCGTCTGGAAGTAGAACCCGAGATTGATGTTGAACATGGAGTGCCACTCGCCATTGGGGGCGCCCGTGGTGAAGGCGATCGTTGTTGGTGTGCCGATGTACGGCGCATTCTTCGCGCTGATCACGTCGACGAATCCGAAGATCGGGCCCGCGAGCACCGAGAAGCCGGCGACGTTCATCTTCGAGTCGCGAAACGCGGGTGCCTCTTTGAGGAGCATCGAGTAGTTGTTGTAGATCTTGATCGTGTCGACCCACTTCGTGAAGTGGAGCTCGTAGCCGATGTTCGCCTCGAGCAACCGCGCCTTCGCGGCGATCGGATACGCATCGGCGAAGGCGCCCGCGAACACGACGTCACGCGGCTCGCCGGGCGCGTTCTTCGGCGAGAATGCGTACTGCATCGCCTGGAGTTGCGCGCTCCAGTTGCCAACCGTCGCGTTGACGTGAAGTGCAGCCGCCCAGTGCCGGCCGGTGTCGCCGGTGTCGTGGTTGTAGAGCCCGCCGTACTGGACCGAGCCGCCGGTCTCGACCCCGGCAGTGGTGAACGCGACGCGGGCGTTGCCCTGGTTCGTCTCTTCGTTGCGTGCGAGCGGATTCGCTGTCACGAGCACCGTGTCGTACGAGAACCGCGCGAGATCGTCGGCAGCCGCGATGTCTGCGTTCTTGAAGAACCCGACCTGGACGCTCAGCCGCTGGTCGAGGAAGTCACCCGACCACTTCGCGCCCACGTCATACTGGTTGTTGAGACCGACGTAGTACGGGATGTTGAACCAGTAGTCGTAGGCGGCGTACGGCAAGACGCCGAACGGCACCTTGGTCAGACCGACTTCGAGCTGCGCGCCGGTCTCCCAGCGATAGCCGACCCAGCCGTACTCCCAGACGCGCGCGTAGCTGTACCAGCGCAGGCGCACGGAGCCGAGGAAGCCCTTGCGCTTCGCATCGAAGCCGATCCGGAACATCGAGTTGCCCGGGCCGAAGTCGCCGAGTTTGTCGCGATCCGTGGGATCGAACAGGTTGTGGGTGTAGTTGAGCCAGAACCCGCCGTTGATCGTGACGGAGTCGACCGGTTCCGGGGGCGGTGCGGGAGAGACCAGGGGTGGAACGACGGGCGGATCGGGTGGTGGGTCCGTCGGTAGCTCATCAGCGCGTGCCGAGGACGCGACGCCGAGCACGGCCATCACGAGCAGCTGTGACCGCCCCACCACCACATCGTACCGCTGGTGTTACTCGCCGCCGTCGCAGGGGTCCGCGTTCTTCGCGGGCTTTTTCACGGCGCCGCGGGTCTTGCGCGCTGCGGGCGGTGCGGGGGGCTGTGCCGCGGCGGGGGCGGCCTCCGCGGCGGGCAAGGCAGCGGAGGGGGCCATCGCGGGCTCGGGCGGCGTCACGGCTTCGACGGCGGCCGGCGCGGTCGTGGCCGGCATGGGCTCCGTGGGCGTGGTGGCTTGCTTCGAGCTCCCCCCACACGCAGCGAACACCAAGGTGGCGAGAGCGACGGAACGGAGGAGCGTCATCCGCGCATGGTAGCGCGTCCGTGTCAGAATCGGCCGCGATGCGTAACGCAGGCTGGATCATCGCGCTCGTCGTGGCCGTGATCGCGGGGGCGGTGGGGCCCGCGCGAGCGGCTCCCAAGACCATCGCGGAGCACGAGATCGACAAACTCGAGAAGGAGCTGACCGATCTCCAGATCAAGCAGGCGACGTTCGCGGCGGTCAAGGTCGCGCGCAAGCTCTACGAGGCGCAGCGCAAGCTCACCGGCGAAGAGTCGATCGAGACCCAGCGTCGCAAGCAGCAGCTCGCCTCGTCGATGCAGTCCGCGGGCGATCACGCGGGCGCGATCAGGCTGTACACGGAGCTCTTGCG
>JAYUYE010000764.1:0-3448 GCA_043752985.1 Myxococcales bacterium | reverse complement strand
GGTCTACGTGATCGAGGACCCGAAAGCCCCGACGGTCTACGAGGTGCTGTGGTTCAAGGTCGGATCGAAGGACGAGGTCGCGAAGCGCACGGGCTTCGCGCACCTGTTCGAGCACTTGATGTTCAAGGGCAGCAAGCACCTGCCTGACGGCCTGATGGATCGGCTGCTCGAGGGCGCTGGCGGCTGGTCGAACGCGTTCACGTCGAGCGACATGACGGTCTACCAGAACGTCGCGGGCTCGAACTTTCTCGAGCAGATGCTGTGGATGGAGTCGGATCGACTCGCCGGCCTGCTCGACACGTTCGACAAGCCGAAGCTCGATAACCAGCGCGACGTCGTGCTCAACGAGCGCCGGCAGAGCTACGAGAACCAGCCGTACGGTATGGCGTCGCTCTTGATCCAGGAGGCGCTGTGGCCCAAGGATCACGGCTATCACTGGTCGACGATCGGGTACCCGGCAGACCTCAAGGCAGCGACGGTCGGGGACGTCGCGCAGTTCTTCCGGACCTACTACGTGCCGAACAACGCCACGCTCGTGATCGCGGGTGACGTCAAGCTCGCCGACGTCAAGCGGCTCGTCGAGAAGTACTTCTCGTGGATCCCGAAGGGCGCGGAGCCGAAGCGTCCGCAGTACAAACCGCCCGCGCCGATCACCAAGGAGATCGTGCTGACCACGACCGATGACGTCCAGGTCCCGCGCGTGTACCTGACCTGGCGCGGGCCGGCGAGCTTCACGTCCGAGGAGCCGGCGCTCGACACGGTCGCCGCGATCCTCGGCGACGGCAAGTCGAGCCGGCTGTACAAGCGCCTCGTCTACGACGAGAAGATCGCGCAGAACGTCAGCGCCGGCTTCTCGGGTGAACAGATCGGCGGCAGCTTCGAGATCGTCGTGACCGCGAAGCCGGGCACGGATCCGAAGCGGCTGATCAAGGAGATCACCGAGGAGATCGCGAAGATCTCGACGACCGCACCCGACGCCAAGGAGCTCGAGCGCGCCCAGAACTCGCAGGAGGCGTCGTTCCTCAACGGCCTCGAACCCACGCTGTCGCGCGCGATCCAGCTCGCGAGCTACGACGTGCTGGCGAACGACCCCGACTACTTCGCGAAGGATCTCGCGCGCCGCCGCGCCGTCACGGTCAACCAGGTCCGCGATGCCGCGGCCAAGTACCTCAAGCCGAACGCGCGCGTCGTCCTGACGATCACGCCCGGCAAGAAGCCGCAGGAGAAGCAGTGATGCGTATCGCGAAGCTCGTCTCGATTCTCGTGCTGGCGACGGTGTCGCCCGCGCTTGCCAAGAAGCTCCCGGCCGCGGAGCCGTCGGTGTTCGACAAGTCGGGGATCTCCGACTGGAGCAAGCCGCCGGAGCCAACCACGGAGCCGAAGTTCAAGCCGCCGGTCGCCAAGCGGCTCAAGCTCAAGAACGGGATGTCGCTGCTCGTGGTCGAGAACCACAAGCTGCCGATCATCTCGATGATGTTCGTCGTTCCCGGCGCGGGTTCGTCGAGCGATCCGAAGGGCAAGGGCGGCCTCGCGTCGTTCACCTCCGACCTCCTCGACGAAGGCGCGGGCGGGATGACCGCGATCGGCATCGCCGAGGAGACCGATCGGCTCGGAGCCGGGATCTCTGTGGGGATCGATGCCGACGTCGCGTATGTCTCGGTGAGCACGCTCGCGAAGACGCTCGATCAGACGACCGACCTCGTGGCCAGGCTCCTGACGCAGCCTGCGTTCGACGACACGGAAGCGGAGCGCGTCAAGGGGGACCGGATGACCGCGCTCGAGCTGCGCCGCGATCGCCCGCGCGAGGTCGCGTCGATCATGCTGAACGCCGCGATCTTCGGGATGGATACCGCGTACGGCCACCCGACCACGGGCATTCGCGAGGAGTTCAAGAACATCACCGTCGCGGATGCGCGCACGTTCTACAAGGAACACTGGAATCCGTCGGTGATGACGTTGATCGTCGTCGGCGACGTCGACCCGGTCGCGCTCAAGGCGAAGCTCGAGGGTGGCCTTGGCGCGTGGAAGCCGGCCGGAGCGAAGAAGCCCGGCAAGATCGTGGCGAAGCCGGCCAAGATCGCGAACCGGCTCCTGCTCGTCGATCGCAAGGATGCGGCGCAGTCTGACGTCCGGATCGGCATCATCGGTCCGGATCGCAAGGACAAGCGGTTCTTCGCGTTCGAGGTGTTCCGCACCACGCTTGGCGACGGATTCACGAGCCGCCTGGTCCAGCGCCTGCGCGAGCAGCTCGGCATCACCTACGGTGCGAACGCGAGCATGGACTGGCGCCTCGCACGCGGCCCGTTCACGATCGGCACCGCGATCGTCACGCCGTCGACCGGGCAGGGCATCTCCGAGACGCTGAAGATGGTCGGGGAGCTTGCCACCACGGACGTCCCCGCCGAGGAGCTCGAGAAGTCCAAGCAGAACCTGATCCGCGCGCTGCCCGCACGGTTCGGCACGAATGCGGCTACGGCCCAGGCGGTCGCGGAGCTCGTGATGTTCGGGCTGCCGGACAACTGGTACACGCGCTACGCCGACAGCCTGCGCAAGATCTCGGCGAAGGAGGTCAAGGCAGTCGCGAAGGCCGTCGCGCCGGCGAACAAGCTCGTGATCTCGATCGTCGGCGACATGTCGAAGGTCCGCGCGGATCTCGACAAGCTCGGGCTCGGCGAGGCGGCGATGTTCGACCTCTACGGCATGCCGCTGGCCAAGTAGCCGCTTCCAGGTTCACCCAGCGTGATGGCCGGGTGAGTGGCAGGGGTGCACGCCGCCACGCGAATCCGCGAGACGGTATGACGAAGCGTACGATGCGCTACCACGCTCTCGCCGCGGACTACGACGGCACGCTCGCCCACCACGGGAAGATCGACGAGCCGACGTGGGCCGCGCTTCGCAAGCTCAAGGAGTCGGGCCGCCGGCTGATCATGGTCACCGGCCGCGAGCTCGACGAGCTGCTCGAGATCGTTCCGCACCCCGAGGTATTCGACCGGATCGTCGCGGAGAACGGCGGCGTCGTCTACGAGCCCGCGGTCAAGGAAGTGCGGACGATCGCACCCGGACCGTCCGCGGCGTTCGTGTCCGAGCTCGTGAAGCGCGGGGTCACCCGGATCTCCGTGGGGCGCGTGATTGTCGCGACCTGGGAGCCGCACCAGGAGAAGGTGCTGGGCGTCATCCGCGACCAGGGCCTCGAGCTCCAGGTCATCTTCAACAAGGGCTCGGTCATGATCCTGCCCTCCGGCGTCAACAAGGCGACCGGTCTCAAGGTCGCGCTCGACGAGCTTGGCTTGTCCCGGCACAACGTCGTCGGCGTTGGTGATGCCGAGAACGATCACGCGCTGCTCTCGAAGTGCGAGTGCGGCGTGGCGGTCGCGAACGCGATCCCGTCGCTCAAGCAGATCGCGGATCTCGTCACCGAGCACCACCACGGAGCAGGCATCGTCGAGCT
>JAYUYE010000763.1:0-8462 GCA_043752985.1 Myxococcales bacterium | reverse complement strand
ACGTCGCGGTGCCCGCAAACGTTGGCGTCGAGCTCACGCGCGCCAAGGTCGAGCCGATGGTGCGCGCGCTGTTCACGCGCGCCGAGCAGGACACCGTGCTCGCGACCTTCGAGAAGTCGGTCGTCTACGTCACGAGCGAGACCATCGAGCCCATCCTCCTGAATCACATGTGGGATCGCTCGGCGTGGGACCTCGCGAACATGTACCTCCTCTGCGTGGGCGCGACGCTGCTCGGCAAGAAGGCCGCCCGCATCGTGGGGATGAGCGAAGAGACGACGTGTTACGTGTCGCCGGACTACTTCACCGAGGGCGACCCATTCGCTGACTTCATCGTCCACGAGGCGGCGCACATCTTCCACAACTGCAAGCGGCGCACGATCGGGCTGCACGAGACTCGACGGAAGGAGTGGTTGCTCGACATCGAGTTCACCAAGCGCGAGACGTTCGCCTACTCATGCGAGGCCTACGCGCGCATCGTCGCCCGTGCGAAGAGCCCCACGGAGCGCCGCGCCCTCGCGGTCGAGTACGGACAGAAGCGCCGCATCTCGGCGGAGCGGGTGGACCCGGCGGAGGTAGCGAGTATCGTCGCCGAGGCGTCCAACGCGCGGAACGGCTGGAAGGTGATCCTCGCGCGGTGCGCGCCGATCGCGAGGCCACGGTCGCTCGCGCAACTCGTACGCGACCTGAACGCGAATGCATTGGCAACCGAGCGCCGCTGATCTTTTTGGACGCGTGTCCCGCAACCAGCCGATGAACGCGAACATGACGTCACCGACGAAGCGGCAATGACCGGGATTGTCTCGACGCTGTCGAGACAATCCGAACGTTGTTACCGGACCCGAGATTTTCAGACAGGCCTGAAGAATCTACGGATCAAACGCCAATCCCTCGACGGCCGATGCGCCGAGTACGAACGCGGCGCGGCGATACAGCGACGGACGATCCGCCGGCAACGTCATCAGCTCCGCCACCTTCTCCTCGGTCGTCTTCCACATGCTGGCGTTGGTCGCCTCGTCGAAACCGTGGGGCACGTCGAGGAACGAGACACGGCCAGCCTGCGCCGGAGGGGTCGGCCGGACTCCGCGCAGTGGGTTTTGCTGACCACCGGGCCAAAGCGCGATGGCAACGTACGGACTACGACGAGGTACCGGCATTGTGAGCAACGGCGCGAAGCCCATGGTGTCGTCGATGAGGTTCTCTGACGTCGTCCATTCGACCGCGACGTGAACCGCCTCGGTCGTGTGACTGCCCTTTCGGAGACGCCAGCGCGGCGAGCTGCTTCTGAGACCGGTTAGAACCTCGACGAGCACGCTCTCGCTTGTCACGAACGGCAAGAGCAGCACCGCGACGAAATTGGCCTCGGCGTACGCGTCCAGCGAATCGTCTACTTCGCTAGTCGGAGGCTCGTCGTGGACTTCGAACGCGACCCGACCTCCATACGCGAGAGATGCTGCGAATGTGCATCCACTCCCATCGCGCAACGCACGCCGGAAGTTGTCGACAACGGCGTCAGCTACCGGACCACTGAGCTTCAAGGCTTAGTGGCGGAGGGTTCGGCCGGCGGAATCGAGATGACCACACGCGGGGTTCCGTCGGCACGAGCCACGATCGCGCTGCCCGTCGCGACTGCGTGAGCAACAACGCTCTTGGCGTCGGCACGGTACTCCGCCTCGGTAAACACCCGGGACGGCGTGGATCCGTTCTGGTTATCGTCGACCATTGCCTTCTATCAATACACCCGCGATCTGGGCATGTCGACTCTTCAACCTTGAGGGGATCGGAACCTCGACGATGACTCGTCGAGCGCCGGAGTCCTTTGGTAATTGTGCAAGTGGCGCTTGCGCAATTGGACGCCGAGCAGCCCGCGCGAGGTGCCACCAGGCCATTTGGCAGCAAGCTGCTGCAAGATTGCTCGAGAGCCCGATGCGCTCCTTGATGACGCGAAGCGAGTCGCGCAGCGGCGCGTTCGGTGTCCTTCGGCATTGTGCAACGGCTCGTTGCACGAACGACCTGCGTGCCAGCGCCCGCATGCTTTTCGACTTCCAGCCACCTAGCTGGGCTCCTCCCCAAAACGCACGAACACCTCCCATCGGAGCCCGCGCGGTTCGAAGCCATACGCGCTCACGCGATACTCCCCTGCCCCGACGCGCGCCATGATGTCCGCGACTGCGATCGGGCCCGAAGCGTCGAAGCCACCAAGCTCGCAAAGGTTGCGATACTCGACGAACGTGTTTCCGTCGCCGTCGCCGTCGCCAGGAACCACGAACTCGTCGACCATCCGCGCGATGCTGATCCGTGTCGACCGGTTCGAGGGCAGCGCCGCGAGTAGCTGCGCGAGCTGCACCGGCGTGACCCGCCTGATCGCATCTTGATCGGTGTGGCGCGCGGGAAGCGCGGGCTCCTTGCGCTGCAGCTCTCCCGCCCAAAGCCCGACGAGCCACGTGTGATACAGGTCGCGCACGTCCTCGGGCGGAACGCGCAGCGCGATCACGATCTCCGACAGCGAGTGGCGCTGCTCCAGCTGCTCGAACACCAGCGCCGCGAGCTCGCCCTTCGACATCTCCGCTGCGCGCACCACGGCCTGCTGTCCGTTGCGAGGCGAGCGCTGCTCCGCTTGCAGCTCCTTCGCGAGTCGCTCGACGTCGGATGCCTTGAAGCGACGCACGCTGTTGCCATCGATCGACGGGTGGAGTCGCGTGCCTTCGAGGCGACGCACGGTCGAGATGCTGACACCGAGGCGCTTCGCCACGTCATCACGAGTGAGCGCTGCCATTCTCAGCTCGTCATCGCCCTGCTTCTTCGACGAACGCGGCGACACGTCGGGCTTCGGCATCCGAAATTGACACCGCAACCCTCTGATCTCCGGCCGCCGCGAAATCCGCCCGGGAATCCACGACCATGTCAGAAACAGGCCACAACCCCTCCGTTTGGCAGGTCATCACAGTCATGAGACATAGACGAGACAGCGCTTGGCGAGCACCGCTGACAGGCGCGCGGTTCTACACCGGTTGTACCCAGCGCATTCCTCAACGATCACAGCTCCGACGAGGACTCGTCCCTCGTTCTCCCGCTACGTGCCGTCGAGGATCGAACGATTCCCAGCGGTTGGATCGACGCGGAGAACTACTTCTTCGAGTGGTGCGTGTGGGTCGGCTACGCGGTGTATGGCCTCGCGTTTCCGGCGGGCTGGATCGCGCTCGCGCCGCAGGCGATCATCCTCGCCAGCATCCTTAAGGTCACCGGGATCCCGGCGACCGAAGCGCAGGCGCTCCGCAGCAAGGGCGATGCATATCGGCGCTATCAGCAGACGACGAGCGCGTTCGTACCGTGGCCACGTCGCCCCGCCCGCTGACGATGGCACGAGCGCACCGTGCGTTCCTCGACGTCGCGAGCTGCCGCAAATTGCGCCACCCACGTACGTGACCGGAGTGCTAGTCGATGCGCCCAACCGGAGCGGCGAGTAGTACACTCGCTTCATGGGCGGGCCAGGCGGAGGCTTTGCGGATATGCCGCAGACCAACCAGGCGGAGCCTGCGGGTCCAGCGCCCGCGCCCGCGTCGGCGCCCGGGGAGGTCATGACGACAGATCCGACGCACGACGCGTTTGTCGAGGATGCGTCCGTCGGTGGTGGGGCCCCTGACGCGATCTATGCCGCATTCGCGCACTACACCGATGACGCGCACGCGTCGGTCGCGGCGCGACCTGCGCCGACTGCGAAGCGGCGGTCTGCGCCGAAGCCGGCCGCCAAGCCTGAGAAGCAGCGTGCGGACTGGCAGAAGGTCGTGGACACAACGGATGGGAAGCCCGACAGCTACGACATCGGATGGATGAAGGACGTCGATCCGCGCGTGCTCAAGTCGATCGACGGCGCGTACAGCGATGACGCTTTCGGCCCGCAGGCGGCGACGGCCATCGCGAAGGACCCCGAACTCGCGAAGATCAAGCGCGAGCGCGAGAAGGCGATCGCGGACGTCCGCAAGGCCAACAAGACTACGCCGAAGAAGGGTGCAAAGGATGCGCCGCTAGACGTGGTGGCCGACGCGGTCGACGTCGCGTACGACATCCAGCAGCAGGCTCGCGAACAAGCGATCCGCGCGAAGCTCGAAGCCACCGCAAGGAAGAGCGCGGCGAAGCAGACCGTCTCGGTGCCCGAGCAGGGCAACGTCCGACGCGCCGACATGCAGACCCTGAAGCGCATCAACTACGTCAGCGACGTCAACACGCTCTCGAAGGATCCCGCGAAGACGCGCAAGCACCTGGAGTCCATGCGTGCCGCGAAGGGCACGGACACCGCGCGAAGAAGGGTGGCGGCGTCGAGCGGAATCCCCGCGCGATGATGCTGAGCGGGGACACGGCGGATCGGTTCGACAGGGCGCGTGACACGTTCGCGGGTGCGCATTCCGGCTTCTCGATCCCGACGACCTCCGTCGGTTTTGGGACCCGCGGACTGCACGAGACGCGTCAGGGCCTCGGCTACCTCGGGCACATGCTCGGCACGACCTTCGACCTGTTCGCGACGGAGAACCCGAACCTCAAGGGGCCTGAGGGTGAGATCGCGGGCGTCAACGACTACATGCTCAAGACGCTCGCGCGGAGCGCCGACCCCACAGCGACTGCCCGCACGAGGATGGACTACATCCCGGACGCGCAGATCATGGCCATGGGGCAGCGGACCGCGGCCAAGGCGAACAACAAAGACGACACAGATATGGAGACGCAGATCCGAGAGCAGTATCGCGAGACCTCGCGAACCTCGAAGAACGTGAAGAACGCGGTCGATCGCGACGAGAAACAGCTCCTCCACGAGACGCAGTCCAAGTACTTCCAGCTTCAGGAGGATCGCAAGCGCGAGGCCGAGCTCGCGGCCAAGCTGAAGAAGTCGCCGGACGACGAGGCCTTGGCTGCCGATCTCGAGACGCTGCGCCAAGGCAATGCGAGAACAGACGTCGAGATCGGCGACGTGCTTCGAGGGACGTTTGGCGGCCAGCAGGCGATGATCCAGGACGACATCGCCGCGGCTCCCGAGCGTCAAAAGCTCGACACGAAGCACGACGAGAAGTGGAAGCAACAAGAGCTCGCCGTGATGCATGCGGCGCACGACAAGCTCGTCGACCCGGCGCGCGTGTTTGGCAGCTATCACAAGGACAAGAAATCCGGCGCGTTGATCGCCAATGACCGCGAAGCAGAAAACGTCTCGCTCCTGCAGTATCTCGATCGCGGCTTCGTCCGTGATGACGGTACGGACTACGCTGCGATGAAGAAGGAGGGGAAGCAGGGCGCCGTGTTCAACGAGGATGTCGTCTCGGGCCTCATGAAGCATGGCTTCCAGTCCGGGTCGTACTTCGGCGATACGATGCACTTCGACTTCGTGGAGAGCCAGTCGGACCTCGTGCCGGGCGGACGCAACCGGATCAACATGAGCAAGGACCGCGCGAGCCCGGAGAACGCGCTACCGGACGTGGTGAACGTGCCGAGCACGCCGGCGGTCGCGCCCACAATGACCAACCCGTATCCGTCTCTCCAGCTTCCTCCGCGGGCACCCAGCATCATGGAGGAATCTCCCGACCCGCTCGCATGGCCGCAGACCATGCTGGACGACTGATGCACTGGCCCGCGCTCCTCCTCGTCATCGCTGCGGCGAGCGCGTGCGGCGACCGAGTGGGCTCGCCGACGTCGACGTCCGCGGCAAGACGGGAGACGACGCCGCCCGCGGGCAGGCCTGCGATTTCACCTGCAGTGCGCGCCGGCGAGATCCGACCTGCGGCGGAGACGACGTCGACAGGCCGTCGCGTCGTCGAGATCGGCCGCGCACGCCTGCGCGCGTTACCGACGTGCTGCACTGAGCTCGTGCTTCGCACCGCAACGAACCGGGTGCTCGCGGTCGACGGCGCCGAGGTGAAGCAATGGGACGTGACCGATGGCAGGCTCGTCGCGAGAGACACGCTGTCACCACTCATGGCACCCAGGCTCGACCTCGTCGTGTCCACCGATGGCTCGTGGGTCGCCTCCGGTGACAGTCAGCTCGGTCTCGTCCGTGACGGCACGCGCGTTGCCACGGTCAGGCCCGGCATCGCCCGCGCGTTCACGTCCACGAACACGCTCGTGATCGAGTCCAAGGGGCTGGCGCTCATCGATCCGAACACGGGCGCGATCACGCATCGCCTGCCCAAGCAACCGTTCGGCGTCGGCGCACTGACGATCGATGTAGCGGGTGACGAGGACCGAGTGTGGTGGCTCAGCAAGAAGGGCTACGCGCGGTGGGATCGCAGCAGCGGCGTGTTCAGCCCGATCACGCCTGCCTCCATGGAGTGGCGCGTAGGCCGGATCGCGTTGCGCGCGCCATTCGCGATGGTCGAGCAGGACGGCATGCTCTATCGCCTCGATCTCTCGACGGGGACGCTCGCGAAAATCACGACGCGCTCGGTCCTGCTCGACCTGTCGCCGAGCGGCAGATGGGCCGTGCTCGTTGACCTCAAGGCGCTTCGGGTCATCGATGCTACCACCGGTGCGGAGATCGCGAGGCTCGCGACGGCGTTCCCGGTCGAGCGCGTCGCCTTCAGTGAACAGGATGAGACGCTGGCGTTCGTGTCCGACGGGGTGATTCACATCGCAGACATCGATCCCGGCAACCATTCGATTAGTGTCCGAGTTCCGGACGTGACGTCCCGATTCGTCGGCTGGACCAGCGACGACGACGCGCTCGTCGAGCACGAAGGACGCACGCAGCGCCTCGACATGGCCACGCTGACGCTGACGCTCGAATCCGGCGCGGGCCGTACGCATGTCGCGTCCGCGTCTCCACTTGCACTCACCGTCACCGATCGCACAGTGACGGCGACGCGCGACGCCAAGCAGGTCGCCAAGCTCGACGTCGGCGATCCGCCGCGCCCCGGGAAAGGGCTCGAGCAGTCAAACTGGAGGGCGGTCGCGTCTCCGACGGGGGAGACGTTCTCGGTCCTCGTCCGGCGCCCGGACGTTCCGCCGGAGTCCGAGCCCGACGGAAGCGTTCACGCGGACCGCGGGCCGCGGTGCTTTCCCGATCCGCGCGCACCGCACACGTGCCTGATGGAGTACGTCCTGGAGCTGTGGTCCGTCGATGGCCCCGCGAAGCTCCTCTGGCGTGTACGGCCGGACAGCACACGCGAGCCACGCGGACGCACGTGGCCGTATCCGAAGGAAGCGACGGGTTCGATCGCCTTCACGCCAGACGGCAAGCGCGTGCTCTTTGGCTTCGCGGACGGCGACGTCATCGTGCGGTCGACCGATGCTAGCGCGACGAACCGCACGGAGTCGCTGCACCGCGGACCGATCACGCGCATCGAGGTGTCTCCAGGCGGCACGTGGGTGTTCACGGAGGACGCGGAGGGTGAGCAGCGCATCTGGCCGCTCTAGATGTGACGCTCGTGCACGGCAAGGCAGCGCGCGAGCTGGTGATCTCGAACTGTCCGGTGACGGCTCGGTTCGGTTGAGTCGGTCTCTGGGACCGCCGGTTCGGGACCGCCGGTTCCCCCATGTGCCAGGGTAGTTGTCGCATGACGCTGGTGGCCTGACGGCCGCCGCGAAGATCGTGCAAGGGGCACGAGTTCTCCGTGATTCCGTATTCGCAACAGTTCCGAAATCGAATGGTCCAGAAGTTGACCGGCCCACGGGCGATGAGCGCTAACGCGTTGTCGTCGGAGGTTGGCATCGCCCAAGGCACGCTGTCGCGCTGGCTCAAGCAGGCAGCTACGATTCCCCCAAAGATGAGCCCGACCGACGACGAGCCTACAAAGCGCGCAGAGGACTGGTCTCCCGAGGAGAAGGTCGCCTTCGTGATGGAGGCCGCAGCTATTCCTGGCGCGGAGCTCGGCGCGCTTCTTCGTCAGAAAGGTGTGCACGAGGCGCAGCTCGACGAGTGGCGAAAGCAGGTGACGGAAAGTGCAGTGGCGGCGATGCGTCCCCAGAACCGTCGTGCTGAGCGCGAGGCCGCGGCTGCTGAGGCTAAGAAGATTCGTCAGCTCGAGCGGGAGATCCTGCGCAAGGACAAGGCACTTGCCGAGACTGCCGCGCTGCTAGTGCTCCAAAAAAAAGTCCAGGCAATCTGGGGGGACGAGGACGACGACACCGACCCGAAGAGCGACAAGTGATCCGCTCGTTGCTCCAGGAGGCGGTGGATGCAGGCGCTCGCCGTTGGCGAGCCTGCGAGGTGATCGGGCTGAGCGTGCGTACCGTTGAGCGCTGGGGCACCAACGACGACGATCTCCGTCGAGGTCCGAACCGTGTGCCCGCGAACAAGCTCTCAGAGACGGAGCGGCAAAAAGCCATCGCGGTGATGACCGCGCCGGAGTTTCGCGACCAGTCGCCGAAACAGATCGTCCCGGCGCTCGCCACGCGTGGTGAGTACATCGGCTCGGAGTCGACGCTGTACCGACTTCTCCACGACGAGGGGATGCAGCATCGCCGTGGCCGTGCACGAGCGCCGG